>JBOHED010000667.1:0-3251 GCA_050700915.1 Actinopolymorphaceae bacterium
TCGCCGACCTCGTGGCCAGGTTCGCGCCGGTCGCTGGTCGCGACGACCCGCCGGGTACGCCGCTGTCGGCCGAACTGATGCTGCGACCGACGATCCGGCATCCGGACCTGCGCCGGATCCTCGCCGAGAGCGACCAGCGGGCCATCCATCTCAGCCTGGCGCGGGACGGGGACGGTGTGCCGGTCGACGCGCTACACGTCCACGGCTATGTGCCGCGCGAGGAGAGTCGCGTGGTGCAGAAGGCGATCTGGGCGCGACTCGGGCTCGAGGGCGGCGAGCCGGTGGAGATGTTGGGCGACCTGGGCAACGGCGACCGCAGCGAGGCCCTCGCCATTACCCAACTGGTGTTGCTCTATCACCTCCTGACCGCCGCACCGTAGGCACACCGGAGCGCCCGCGATGGCCGCCGCCCAGTCCCACCCGGCAGAGCCCACCATGCTGGTCACCGGAGTGACCGGCTACGTCGGCGGACGACTGGTGACGGAACTGGTGGATCGCGGCACGCATGTACGGGTGCTCACCAGGTCGGCTGAGCGGATCCGCACGTGTCCGTGGTTCTCCGACGTCGAGATCGTCGAAGGTGACGCCAACGACCGTGGCACCCTGGCCTGCGCCCTCGCCGGCGTCGACACCGCGTACTACCTGATCCACGCGATGGGCAAGGGACGTCGCTTCGTCCGGCGGGACCGCAGGACGGCTACCCGTTTCGCCCGTGCAGCAGAGAGCGCCGGCGTCGGACGCATCGTCTACCTCGGCGGGATCATCCCCGAGGCGCCGGGGAGGCTGTCGCCGCACCTGCGGTCGAGGAAGGAGGTCGGTCAGATCTTCCTCGACGCCGACGTGCCGACGGTCGCGCTTCGGGCGGCGGTGATCGTCGGTTCGGGGTCGACGTCGTTCGAGATGCTGCGGTACCTCACCGAACGACTACCCGTGATGACCACGCCCCAGTGGGTACGCAGCCGGATCCAGCCGATCGCGATCCGGGACGTGTTGTGGTACCTCGCGGAGTGTCCGCGGCTGCCACCCGAGACAAACCGGGCGTTCGACATCGGTGGCCCTGACATCCTCACGTACGAAGAGATGATGCGACGGTTCGCGGCGGTCGAGGGCCTCCGGCGCCGGTGGATCTTCCCGCTCCCGGTGCTCTCGCCGAAACTGTCGAGCTACTGGGTGGGACTGGTGACCCCGGTGCCGAGCGGGATCGCCAAGCCGCTGGTCGCCTCGCTCCGGTACGACATGGTGTGCATGGAGCACGACATCATCGGTCAACTCGGTGAACCACCGGATGGGCGGCTCGGCTTCGACGTGGCGGCTTCGCTGGCGCTGGCGCGGATCCGCGGGCTCGCGGTGGCGCTCGGTTGGTCGCAGGGGGCGGACAATGCCACCGCCGTGTCGAGTGAGCCACAGGCGACCGACCCGGAGTGGTCCGGTGGAAGCATGTACATCGACCAGCGGAGCTGCCCGGTCCGCGCGTCCCGCGAGACCCTGTGGTCGGTCATCGAGGGCATCGGTGGCGACCGAGGCTGGTACCGCACGACGTCGGTGTGGCGGCTGCGCGGCCTGGCCGACCGGCTGGTCGGCGGGGTAGGCACCCGCCGCGGCCGGCGGGATCCCGACCGGTTGCGGGTGGGTGATCGGGTCGACTGGTGGCGGGTGGAGGCTCGTGAGCCCGACCGGCTGCTGCGGCTACGCGCCGAGACACGCATGCCCGGCCGCGCGTGGCTGGAGCTCCAGATCGACAACGGAACCGACCACGGTGCGGCTCCCCGACTGGTGGAGCGGGCGGTCTTCGTCCCGCGCGGCCTTGCCGGTCATGCGTACTGGTGGTTGATCAGGCCGTTCCACGGACTCGTGTACGGGACGATGCTGCGGGATGTCG
This sequence comes from Actinopolymorphaceae bacterium, assembly GCA_050700915.1. Classification (GTDB taxonomy): domain Bacteria; phylum Actinomycetota; class Actinomycetes; order Propionibacteriales; family Actinopolymorphaceae; genus Thermasporomyces. The sequence continues at coordinate 1,880 of JBOHED010000667.1, forward strand.
TGCGTACGGCAGAAAGGTCGGGCACGCCGACTACGGCTGGTCGGTGAAGACGCGGCTGGCCAGGAAGTCGTCGGGCTCGAACCGCACGAGATCGTCCTTGTGGTACGTACGACCAGACGCCGACGCGGCGACGAGTCGGTTGGCCTGCCGGAGCCGGGCGCGTTCGAGCGCGTTGCGAACGCTGCGGGCGTTGGCGAATCGGGGCTGGCGCATCCGGCGCTGGAGATAGTCACGGAACACCGCTTCGGCAGGGTCGGACAACCGGTAGTGCTCCTTCGCCAACATGAGCTGGGCGATCGACACGAGCTCGTCGAGGTCGTAGTCGGCGAAGTCGAGGTGGTGGGCGATCCGTGAGCTCATGCCGGGATTGGAGGAGAAGAACGACTCCATCCGGTCCTTGTAACCGGCGAGGATGACGACGAGGTCGTCGCGGTGGCTCTCCATGATCTGCAGGAGAATCTCGATCGCCTCCTGGCCGTAGTCACGTTCGTTCTCGGCGCGGTAGAGGTAGTAGGCCTCGTCGATGAACAGCACGCCGCCCATGGCGCGTTTGACCACCTCCTTGGTCTTGGGCGCGGTGTGACCGACGTACTGCCCGACGAGATCGTCGCGGGTGACCGCCACGAGATGGCCGCGCTGGATGCAGCCGAGCCGGTGCAGGAGTTCGGCCATCCGGAGGGCGACCGTGGTCTTCCCGGTACCCGGACTTCCGGTGTACGACATGTGCAGGCTGGGTCGGGACGCGCTCAGGTCGAACCGCTGGCGGACCCGGTCGACCAGTAACAGGGCGGCCATCTCCCGGATCCGGGTCTTCACCGGCGCCAGCCCGACGAGCTCCCGGTCGAGCGTGTCGAGGATGTCGTCGATGCCCGACGCCTGTCGTTCGGCGGCGAGGTCCACCGTCGCGTCGGCGGGAAGGCTCGGGTGCGGCCGCGCCGCTTCGTCGCTGGGTTGCTCGCCGAGCTTCGCTGGCTCGCCGGTAGGCATCCCGAAGCCGGGGCGACGCGCTTCGCCGTCGGTCATCAGCCGGGAGGCGCGGGCGGGTGGCCGTCGCCGGCGTGACCGTTGCCTGTGGTGGCGAGGTAGCGGTCGCCGGCCGGGCGGTCTGCCGCGTACGGATGAAGCGTGTAACGGATTCTGCGGTCAACTGTCTCTTGACGCTCGACCCGGAAGCCTGGCTCGTGCATTGGCCGGTTGACGATGAATGACAGCGCGGTGGTCTGCCGGTGCGGCCGGGAGTCGTAGGCGTTGACCCGGATGTACCGCTGCGGATAAGCCTTGCGGCAGGCGTTGACCTCGTACAGCACGCCGGCCGCGTCGTTCATGTCGAACATCGGCAGGCCCCACATGTCCCAGTAACTGTTGCGGGGAT
>JBOHED010000668.1:0-5895 GCA_050700915.1 Actinopolymorphaceae bacterium
GTACCCCAGCCCGTTGTTGGCGGCGAACATCTCGCTGATGACCATCAGGATGATCCCGACCGACAGCGCCTGCCGCATACCGGTGACGATCTGCGGACTCGCCGCACGGACCACCAGGTGGCGAAGCCGTGCCCAGCCACGGATTCCGTACGACCGACAGGTCTCGGCCAGCACCTCGTCGACCGCGCGGACACCTTCGACGGTGTTGAGCAGGATCGGCCAGAGGCAACCGGAGACGACCACCAGCACCTTCATGGTGTGGCCGAGGCCGGCAAACAGGATCAGCACCGGCACCAGCACCGGCGGTGGGATCGCCCGCAGGAACTCCAACACCGGTTCGCAGAACGCCCGGACCCAGCGGTAGGAGCCGATGACGATTCCGCCGGTCACGCCGATGACCAGAGCGAGCGCGAATCCCGCGGCCAGCCGGAGGACGCTCGGCACCACGTCCTCGACCAGCCGCGTCCCGAACCACACGTCGTCGAAGCTGGTCAGGATGTCGGACAACGGCGGCAGGTAGTAGCTCTCGCTGTCCGCCGACGCCACCCACCACACCGCGAGCAGGACGACCGGGAGCCCGAAGGTCAGTCCGAGCCAGCGGGCTCCCCGGACTACGCCGCCCGTTCCTTTCGCTGTCACGCCCTTCGCTGTCATGCTGGCAGCTCTCCCCGGACGGACGTGTGCCAGCGGAGTACGCGGCGTTCGAGCAGCCTGGCGGCGAGGTTGACCGCGACACCGAGGAGTCCGGTGACGAGGACCAAGGCGTACATCGTGTCCACCGCACCGCCGGCCTGGGCGGTGCCGATCCGGTTGCCGAGTCCGGGCGTACCGATGATGAGCTCGGAGGTGATGGTGAGGATCAACGCGACCGCGGCGGCAAGACGCAGGCCGGTCATCACATATGGCAGCGCGCTCGGCCACACCACGTGCCGGATCCGCGCCAGCCGCCCGAGGCCGAACGTGCGCGCCGTGTCGCGGGCCACCGGGTCGACGTCCTGGACGCCGTACAACACCTGCACGAGGATCTGCCACAACGACGCGTAGACGACGAGCAGCAGGGTCGAGCCGAGCCCGGTGCCGAAGACCAACACCGCAAGGGGAATCAGGGCAACGGACGGGATCGGACGAAGGAACTCGATCGTCGACGCGGTGGCCGCCCGCAGGGCCGGCACCGTGCCGATGACGACGCCCAGCCCGATGCCCAGGATCAGTGCCACGAGCAGGCCGACGAACCAGCCGCGTACGGTCTCGGCGAGCGCGATCCAGAACTCCGGCGTCACCACCTGCTCGGCCAGCGCGGCGGCGATGGCGCTGAACGGCGGGAGATACGCCGGCGCGACCAGGCCGACGCGCGGCACGATTTCGAGCAGCAGCAGGAACGCAGCGAACCCGCACATCCCGAGCAGGGCGTTCGAGTGTGCCGCCGCCGGGAGGGACGCCCTCGTCATGGCAGGACGTCCGCGACGTCGAACTCCTCCTTGATCAGTCCGTCCTCGTGCATGAGGTCGGCCAAGGTCTGGACGGCGTCGGCGTTCACCTCCGGCGGCCACGCCGGGAGGACGATCTTGTCCGCCACCGTCGGGTCGATCTCGGTGTAGGTCGAGAGGATCTCGCGGGCCTCGTCGGGGTTCTCGTCGGCGTACGCCAACGACTTCTCGATCGCCGCCGTGAACCGCTTGGTCAGGTCGGCCTCCTCGGCGATCACCTTCTCGGTCGTGAAGTAGCAGGCGATCGTCAGGTCGGGTGCGGGATCGGCGAAGTTCGAGGCGACCAGCTTCGCGCCCTGGTCCATCGCGATGGTGAGGAACGGTTCCACGACCATCGCCGCGTCGACCCGGTGGTTGGCGACGGCCGCCGGCATCTCCGGGAACGGCAGTTCGCTGAACCGTACGCCGGTTGGATCCCCACCGTCCTTGCGGATCGACGCTCTCGTCGTCGTGTCGCTGATGTTCTGCAGGTTGTTGATCGCGACCGTCTTGCCGGCGAGATCCTTGGCCGAGGAGATCGGGGAGTCCTTGGGTACGACGATGCCGCCGAAGTCCTTGCCCACCTCGCCGGTCGAGGCGTTGCCGTTGGCGATCGCCTTGAGCGGGATGTTCTGCGACCTCGCGATGATCAGCGACGTCACGTTGCCGAACGCGAAGTCGAAGTCGCCGCTCACCACGCCTGGCACCGCGGCCGCGCCGCCGGTGGTGTTGACGACCTCGAGGTCGATGCTCTGCTCCTCGAAGAAGCCTTTCGCCTTGCCCAGGTGCAGGGGTGCGACATCGACGATGGGGATCGCACCGACGCGTACCTTGTCGAGGCCGCCGGCGGACTTCTCGTCCTTCGTACTCTCGCGTTCGCTTCCGCCCCCGGGAGGTCCTGGTGCGTTCTCGGAGAGGCTTCCGCAGGCCGCCGAGCCCAACAGGAGCGCGGTGACAGTGGTAGCGGCGGCCACCCGGATGACCGCGCCGGCGCTGAAGGTGGTGCTGACGAGACGCCGCATTCGATCACTCCTACGGAGTGGAGGTCAGACCCTCCTGGGCGAGTGTTCGCTGCACGAACGAGTGTTCACCATGAGAACGTAGAGACAACCGGCCTTCGCCGTCAATGGACGACGCAACATTCCCGTCATGAGCCGGTGACGAGAGTTGTTGGTCGGAGCAGCGCAGGTACGACCTCGACGATCTCCGTGAGCTGTGCGTGATGTACGAGGTCGTCCTCCGCGAGTCCCTCGACCCGGGGGATCTCCGCCGCCATCTCAACGGTGCGATGCAGCGCCAGGTCTGGCACCGGCTCTTCCTGTCCCGTCGGGTCCGCGACCTCTGGGAAGGCCGTTTCCCGGAACTCACCAGGGCCGCCTGAGCGCCGATGGACCCCTTTCACGCCCGGCTCGCTCGGGTATGCCTGAAAGCGTCCGCCCGCTAGGGGTTCTGCCTGGCAGGCGGCTACGCCGCGACTACATCGACGTGGATGGCATCGTGCGTTCAGGTCGGTACTCCGTGGCCGAAACTGGTTCAGCTCGCGGTCCAGCACGACCCGGGGTTCGGACGCGGCACTCTTCACCGAAGCCCTGCTGGCAATGCGGCGGCTCGCCGCCTCGGCCGTCGAGCCGTACGGCATGTCTGCTGAGGAGTTCGCGGCCCTTACCCAGCGCGTCGTCGGCTACACGGAGCAGGTCCGGGTCATCGGGCACGGCTGACCGACACCGCCCCGTGGGCGTTGACGAAGTCCCGCGGCAGCCCGTACGTTCGTGATAAGAACATACGTCCGCGATGCGAACAACGTACGCCGCGGCAGGGCGTCCCGACCGCTCCACACGGACCGGACCAGTGGCGAGAGGGTGCAGGGGGTCAAGTGGCCGAGATCGTCTCGCTCAGCGCGGCCGTCGGCTCTCTCGTCCACGACGGCGACACGGTGGCCCTCGAAGGCTTCACCCATCTCATTCCCTTCGCCGCCGGTCACGAGATCATCCGCCAGCGCCGTCGTGACCTGACCCTCGTCCGGATGACACCCGACCTGATCTACGACCAGCTCATCGGCATGGGCTGCGCCAGCCGGCTCGTCTTCAGCTGGGGTGGCAATCCGGGTGTCGGGTCGCTGCACCGGTTCCGCGACGCCGTACAGAACGGCTGGCCGGGTCCGCTCGAGATCGAGGAGCACAGCCATGCCGGCATGGCCAACCGGTACGTCGCGGGCGCGTCGGGGCTGCCGTTCGCGGTGATGCGCGGGTACACGGGCACCGACCTGCTCGAGTACACCGACACGATCAAGCCGATCACCTGTCCCTTCACAGGCGAACTGCTCACCGCCGTCCCCGCACTGCGGCCCGACGTCGCGATCGTCCACGCCCAGCGGGCCGACCGGGCGGGCAACGTGCAGATGTGGGGCATCACCGGCGTACAGAAGGAGGCAGTCCTCGCCGCCGACCGGTCACTCGTCACCGTCGAGGAGATCGTCGACGACCTCACGCCCGTGCCCGACCAGGTGGTCCTGCCCACCTGGGCCGTCACGGCCGTCGCGGAAGTGCCGGCGGGAGCGCATCCGTCGTACACCATGGGGTATTCGGTCCGCGACAACGACTTCTACGTCGCGTGGGATCCGATCAGCCGGGACCGGGCGACCTTCCAGCGCTGGATGGCCGACCACGTGCTCGGTGTACGCGAACCGGACGGCCAACCACGATGACGGCCTGGAACGAACGGTGGAGAGGCGACGCGGGAGGGGGCAGCGATGAGTGAGGCGTACACCTCCGACGAGATGATGACGGTCGCGGCGGCGCGGCGGCTGCGGGACAACACCGCGTGCTTCGTCGGCATCGGTCTGCCCAGCACGGCCGCCAACCTCGCCCGTGCCACGCACGCGCCCGGGCTGGTGCTGGTCTACGAGTCCGGCTGTCTCGGCGCCAAGCCCGGCCGGCTGCCGCTGTCCATCGGCGACGGCGTGCTCGCGGAGACGGCCGACGCCGTGGTGAGCGTCCCCGAGGTGTTCAACTACTGGCTCCAGCCCGGCCGGGTGCACGTGGGATTTCTCGGGGCCGCGCAGATCGACCGGTACGCCAACATCAACACGACGGTGATCGGCAACGACTACGCGAACCCGAAGGTCCGGCTGCCGGGCGCGGGCGGCGCACCGGAGATCGCCGCGTCCTGCCGGGAAGGGGTGGTGGTCGTACGCCAGAATCCGCGGACCTTCGTCCCACGGCTCGACTTCGTGACGTCGGTCGGCTTCGGCGCGGGGCCCGGCGACCGGCAGCGGCTCGGCCTCACCGGCGCGGGTCCACGGACGGTCATCACCGATCTCGGCATCCTCGAACCCGATCCGACCACCTGCGAGCTCACCCTCACCCACCTCCACCCCGGCGTGGATGTCGACGACGCGCGGGCAGCGACCGGGTGGGAGCTCACCGTCGCCGCCGACCTCGAGCGGACCGAGCCGCCCAGCGAGCGGGAACTGTCGGTTCTGCGTACCCTCATGGCCACGATGCGCGGCGGTGAGTCGCCGAGCGCACTGCCGGCCGAACGGAGTCGTACGCGGTGAGCAGGGACGTCTACATCCTCGATGCGGTCCGTACGCCGATCGGCCGGCATGGCGGCGCCCTGGCCGGCGTACGCCCGGACGATCTGGCCGCCCACGTCGTCGGCGAGGTCGTCCGCAGGAGCCCGGCTCTCGACCCGGCCCGGATCGACGACGTACTCCTGGGCGATGCCAACGCCGCCGGCGAGGACAACCGGAACGTCGCCCGGATGGCGGTCCTGCTCGCCGGCCTGCCGACGTCGGTTCCCGGAGCGACGCTCAACCGGCTGTGCGGGTCGGGCATGGAGGCGGCGGTCGAGGCGAGCCGGGCGGTGGCGCTCGGCGACGCGTCGCTCATGATCGCCGGCGGAGTGGAGTCGATGAGCAGAGCGCCCTGGGTGCTGCCGAAGCCCGAACGCGCCTATCCACGCGGGCACGAGACGCTGGTCTCGACCACACTCGGTTGGCGCCTCGTCAACCCCGCGATGCCACCCGAGTGGACGGTGGCGCTGGGTGAGGGCGCGGAGATCCTCGCCGACAAGTACGCCCTCAGCCGCGAGGACCAGGACGCCTTCGCCCTGGCGAGCCACCAACGGGCCGCGGCCGCGTGGGACGCCGGGGCGTTCGCCGACGAGGTGACGGTCGTGCCCGGCACCGCCCTCGAACGCGACGAGTGCATCAGGGCGGACACCTCGATGGCGGCGCTCGGTGCCCTGAAGCCGGCGTTCCGGCCGGAAGGAACCGTCACCGCCGGCAACTCCTCACCCCTCAACGACGGCGCGGCGGCGCTGCTCATCGGCGACGCGGCCGGCGCCGCGGCTGCTGGCCGCGAGCCGCTGGCCCGGATCGTCGCACGCGGTGTCGCCGCCGTGGAGCCGCAGTTGTTCGGGATCGCGC
>JBOHED010000669.1:0-2336 GCA_050700915.1 Actinopolymorphaceae bacterium
CGGGTGCTGGAGTTGGCGAGTCTGGCGCCCGGGCCGTTCGCCGCGATGATGCTGTCCGACCTCGGTGCGGAGGTGCTCCGGGTCGACCGGGCGGTGGCGACCGAGCCGGTGTCGGCCCTACCCGCGGCCGGGCTACCGAACGATCCGCTCGCGCGGGGACGTCGTTCGGTGGCCGTCGACCTCAAGCATCCTGACGGCGCCGCGACGGTCCTGCGCATGGCGACCGTCGCCGACGTGGTGATCGAGGGATTCCGGCCAGGCGTCTGCGAGCGCCTCGGCATCGGCCCGGCGCCGTGCCTCGCCCGCAACGAACGCCTGGTCTACGCCCGCGTCACCGGCTGGGGCCAGGACGGTCCGCTGGCGCACACGGCGGGGCACGACATCGACTACCTCGCGGTGTCGGGTGCCCTGGACCCGATCGGCCCGGGAGACGCGCCTCCGGTGCCGCCGCTCAACTATCTCGGCGACTACGCGGGCGGCGGCATGCTCGCTGTCGTCGGGATACTCGCCGCGCTCTGGGAACGCGAGCGTTCCGGCCGCGGCCAGGTCGTCGACGCAGCGATGGTCGACGGCGCCGCGCTGTTGTCGACGCACCTGCACGGATTGCGGGCGGCCGGCGCGTGGCCGGCCCCTCGCGGTGGCAACCTGCTCGACGGAGGCGCGCCGTTCTATCGGACGTACGCCTGCGCCGACGGCCGGTTCGTCGCGGTCGGGGCACTGGAGCCGCGGTTCTACGCCGAACTGCTGGCCGGCCTCGGACTCGACAACAACGACCTGCCGGAGCAGTACGAACGCGGCGGTTGGCTGGTCCTGCACCAGCGCTTCGCCGAGGTGTTCGCGACCAGGACCCGGGACGAGTGGGCCCGGCGGCTCGGCGACAGCGACGCCTGTCTCGCCCCGGTCCTCGACCCCGGCGAGGCACCCGCGCACCCGCACCTCGCGTTCCGTCGTACGTTCGTCGAGGTGGGAGGGCTGCGGCAGCCGGGCCCGGCACCGAGACTCTCGCGGACGCCCGGCGAGGTCCAGGGTCCGGGCCCGCGTCCGGGAGAGCACACCGTCGCCGCCCTGACCGACTGGGGCCTCACCCCCGCCGAGGTCGCCACCCTGCTCGAGTCCGGCGCCGTCGCCGTCTCCCCATCCCCGTCGCCATGATCATGAAGGCGAGCGGGACCATGAAGGCGAAGAGGGCCTGCGCCCGGTTTCGCTTCATGATCCGGTTTCGCTTCACGATGAGGACCACCGAGCGGGTGAGTAGGAATTCGGGCGTACGACAAAGAAATCGGGCGTACGACTAACTGTGGAAGGCGTACACCAAACCGCACACCGAACGGTGGATTCCGACATGGTGTCACCCCGCCGGCCCGAACGATCCTGAGTCGACAGGCCTCGCGAGACCGATCGCGCGGCCAGGGCGCACGGCAGGGTCGGGCAGATCCGCAACGAGCGGCAGGCGTACATCGCTGGTCGCACACACCAAAGCCCTACGCCGGAGCCGGACGAACGCACACCGGACGAACGCACGCCGGAACGGATGCACTGAGCGGGCACGATGGGTACGTTGGTGCCACGGCTGGGCAAGGTGCCACAGTCGTGCGCGTCGTAGGTCTCATCTGCGCCCACAGGTGACGGTGAGTGCCGACGCGCAGAGCTCCGGCCCGGTGCGGCGGTGATCCCGCCAGACCGATGGAGGAGAGGGAGTGCACGGTGACGACGGATGGCGCGTTGTGGTCCCCACCGGGAGATCCGGCGGAGGGCGGCCCCGAGTTCGTACAGCTGCTCACCCCCGAAGGTGAACGCTGCGAGCACCCCGACTATGCGTTCGACCTCGATGACGAGGCGATCAAGGGCTTCTACCGCGACATGGCGCTGACCCGGCGGATCGACGCGGAGGCGATCGCCCTCCAGCGGCAGGGTGAGCTCGGGATCTGGGCCTCGCTCCTCGGCCAGGAGGCCGCGCAGATCGGCTCCGGCCGGGCGGTCCGCCCGCAGGATTTCATCTTCCCGACCTACCGCGAGCACGGCGTCGCCTGGTGCCGCGACATCGATCCGCTGTCGATCATCAGCCTGTTCCGCGGGGTCGACCACGGCGGCTGGGATCCCAAGACGACCAACTTCCACCTCTACACGATCGTGATCGGCGCGCAGACGCTGCACGCGACCGGCTACGCGATGGGGGTCCAGCGCGACGGCCTCGTCGGCACCGGGGACGCCGAGCGCGACACGGCTGTCCTCGGCTACTTCGGCGACGGCGCGAGCGCACAGGGCGATGTCAACGAGGCGTTCATCTGGGCGGCGGTGTTCAACGCGCCGATCGTGTTCTTCCTGCAGAACAACCA
>JBOHED010000670.1:0-4205 GCA_050700915.1 Actinopolymorphaceae bacterium
ACGCTCGCGATCCTCGAACTGATGACCCGGCACGAGCAGCCGCTGACCTTCACCGAGATCGCGCAGGCGCTCCGGTATCCGCGGTCGAGCCTCCACGGCCTGCTCCGGACTCTCGTCGAGCGCGGATGGGCCGACTTCGACCCGGACCAGCGGGTCTACACGCTCGGCATCCGGACGCTCGAGGCCGGCAACGCCTACACCCGGGCGCTCGGCCTGGTCGAACGCGCCGTACCGCTGATGGAGAAGATTCGCGAGGGCATCGACGAGACGGTGCAGTTGGCGGTGCTCGACGGACTTCACAACGTCTACGTCGCCAAGGTCGACGGCCGGCAAACCCTGACCCTGGCGTCGGAGGTGGGCCGGCGACTCCCTGCGTACGCGACAGGCGTCGGAAAGGTCCTGCTGGCCGGACTCGGCCAGCAGGAGCTCGACGCGCGCCTGGCCGGCCAGTTGCTCGAGCCGATCACCTCCCACACCATCACCGACAAGGGGCTGCTGCGCGAGCATCTGCAGCACGTACGGCGACGGGGGTTCGGCATCGACAACGAGGAGTACACGCTGGGCATCCGGTGCGTCGCCGTGCCGATCTTCGACTACAGCCGGCGGGTGGTGGCCTCGATGAGCGTCTCCGTACCGGCGATCCGGTTCACCCCCGCGCACCGCGAACGCGCCCACCTGCTGCTCGGCGCCGCCTCGCAGCGCATGTCGGAGGCGCTGGGCTACCGATCGGCGCGGGCGGTGGACGTCCGAGGCGCCCAGTGATCCACATGAGGGGCACCCTCATCCAAGCCGCCGTCGCATGAGGGGCGCCCTCATCCAATAGGTTCGCGACAGGGGCCCCCTCATCCAAGCCGCCGTCACATGAGGGGACACCCTCATCCAATAGGCCGTCGCATGACAAAAGTACGCAGAAGGACCAGACACCCCCTAGTAACCGATCGCGACCGCAACGAGGAGTGGGGAGCGTCCGATGAACACGTACGGCGTCCAGCTGCTGCCCATGGGTCGGGGCGACGTCCCGGGGCCGGAGCTGTTCTGGATGAGCAGTTGGGACCAGTGGTACACCCTGCTCTTCCAGACGGTCCTCATCCGTGGCGACGGCGTGACCGCTCTCGTCAACACCGGCCCCGCCCGCGATCTCGAGCCGATGAACGCGCACTGGGCCACTGTGCTGGGCGAGCGGGCGATGATGCGCCGGGAACCCGACGAGTTCATCGTCGACCAGCTCGCCAAGCACGGTGTCACACCCGACGAGGTCACGCATGTCGTGTTGACGCCCTTGCAGCTCTACACGGTCAGCAACGTGCCGCTTTTCGGCCGCGCCCAGATCTGCATCGCCGAACGCGGCTGGCTGCATTTCCACACGACACATTCCCATCCGCACGACAATCGGGCCACCTCACTGCCGGACGACATCCTCGTCCACCTCGTCACTGATGCCTGGCCACGGGTACGTCTGCTCGCCGACGAGGACGAACTCGCTCCCGGCCTGCGTACCTGGTGGTCGGGCGTCCATCACCGCGCCTCCGTCGTCGTCGAGGTCGACACTCCCGCCGGGGTCGCCGCGATCTCCGACAGTTATTTCGTCCGTGAGAACGTCGAGAAGAACATTCCGATCGGGATCAACGAGAACATGTACGAAGCGATCTCGACCTATGCCCGCGTCCGCGAAACGGCCGATCTCGTCGTACCTCTCTACGATCTCGGCAATCTCGAGCGCTTTCCGGACGGGAGGGTGGCATGACCACGCCGGACTCTGCGACGCCGGGCCCGGCGGCAACGGGACCACGGCGGGTCCTGGTCACCGGATCGGCCCGCGGCATCGGGCGGGCAACGGCCGCGCGGTTCGGTGCTGAGGGTGCGCGGGTGGCAGTCAACTATCCGCCCGGAGAGCGTTCGTACGCAGAGCAAACGGGCCAACTGGTCGAGGACGCCGGCGGCACCGCCCTGCTCGTGGAGGCCGACGTCGCCGACCCGGATGCCGTACGCGCGATGGCCGAGACGGTGCACGCGGAGTGGGGACCGCTCGACGTCCTGGTCAACAACGCGGGAGTCTGTCCGTTCGCGGACTTCTTCGACATCGATCTGGAGCTGTGGGATCGAGTCCAGCACGTCAACCTGCGCGGTGTTTTCCTGGTGACACAGGCTTTCACGAAGGCGATGGTCGACGCCGGTCGCGGCGGGCGGGTGATCTCGGTGTCGTCGATCTCTGCGTGGGTGGGCGGTTCGCAGCAGGTGCACTACTGCACGACGAAGGCGGGGATCAGTTCGTTGATGAAGAGCCTCGCGATCGTGCTGGGCCCGCACGGGATCACCTGCAACGCGGTGTTGCCGGGCGCGATCGCTACCGACATCAACCGCGACGACTGGACGAACACCGCGAAGGTCGACTACTTCTCCTCGCGCATCCCGGTCGGGCGAATGGGCGAGCCTGCCGACATCGCGGGGATGATCTGGCTGCTGTCCCAGCCGGAGTCGGCGTACATGAACGGCGCGGAGATCCTCGTCGACGGTGGGATGCTGGTCAACCTGCAGTAGGTGATCGCTGCGGTAGGTGATCGACCGCTGCCGCCGCCGAAGGCTGGCGCCTCCCCTGATCATGAAGGAAAACGAGGCTCTACCTCCCCAAAACGCTCATGATCATGATCACGGAGGGTCGGCGGCGGGGACCAGGTGGAGGCGTACCGATGTGTGCTCGTCGATCGCGGCGCGGCTGTAGAGGAACGGTACGTAGTCACCCCGCCGCCAGGTCTCCGCGAGATCGCGGTAGTGCGGGCTGCGCGGATCGCCGGACTGGCCGGGCGTGTTGACGGCGACCGAGTTGTCCCACCCACCGACGTCGACGACCATCCGGAACGACGCGCCGATGGTCTGTACGAGATCCGGTGAGTAGTACGGCGCAGCGTTGACCGTGGTGCCCGAACCGCCCGACGGCATCGGCCCCACGTCGAGGGTCGGATCGAGGAACCCCAACGGATGGCGTTGCCGGTTGACGTGCAGGTCACCCCAGGTCCACCGGGACGGGTCAGGTCCCAGCAGGCGGGTGACCTCGGCGTAGGCGTCGCGCAACGTCGATACCAGCAACAGGTCGCGGCGAGAGGCCGCCTCGTCCCCCCACCCGCCCCACCACCGGGAAGGATCGCGGAGCGCCTCGCGCAACCCGAGCGGGTCCACGTCGTCGATCACCTCGACCGCTTCCGGCGGCAGCACGGCGCGGACGAAGCCCGGCATGAGGTGGCGGGACACCCACACCTCGTACAACGCGGCGGCACCCGAGTCGGCGGACTCGACGCCATCCCAGTCATGAAGAAGCCTCACCGCGGCGGCCACGAGGGCATCGTCGTCGACCGTCACCTTGTCGAGCAGACCGGTCAGCTCCCTTGCGGCACGGGACAGCTGGTCGATCTGCAGGCGCATCGAGTCGGCGAGGGTGTGTGCCGGCTGCGACGAGAGCACCTCGACGATGCGCTGATGCCGTGCCGGGTCGGGCCATTCGTAACTGGGTACGTGATCGGCCGGGCAGTTGGCCGGGAGGTTGAACTGGTTGGCCGTCGCGACGAAACCCTCGGGAGGATCGGTGAGGTGCGGCAGGTCTTCGTATGGGAGGAACCCGTCCCATTCGTACCGACCATCGCCTGGCACCGGCAGCAGGCCGTCCCACCCAGGACGACGGGGCACCTTCCCGGCGGCCGTCCAGCCGATGCGGCCGGCGGCGTCGGCGTACACGTGGTTCTCGCCCGGACTCCCCCACCCCGCCAGCGCGGCGCGGAATTCCTCGGCGTCGGCGGCGCGGAGGCAGGCGAGACTGCCGACGTAGGCCGCCGTTCCTGGTTCGAACCAGGTCGAACGAACGGCATAGGCCTTGCGCTGCTCGGCGTCGACGTAGATCACCGGACCATGCCGGGTGAACGCAAGGTCGACTTGACGGGGCGATTCTCCCTTGACAGCGAGGGTTTCCCGCACGATCCGCAGCGGTTCCCAGTCGCCGGCGTACCGGTAACGCGTCGGGTCGGCCGGGTCCAGCTCATAGACGTAGAGGTCTTGCGTGTCGATGGGAAAGATCGTGAAGCCGAACGCCACCTTGCCGTTGTGGCCGAGCGTCACGCCCGGGAGCGCTGGCTCACCGGCACCGATGACGTCAAGTCCTGGTGCCGACACGTGGGCGATGTAGCGCAGCGACGGCGTCGCGTAGGACCGGTGCGGGT
>JBOHED010000671.1:0-4452 GCA_050700915.1 Actinopolymorphaceae bacterium
CGGCTCCCTGGCGCTGGCCCGCGGTCCGCCCACGGCGCCCGGCAGGACCACGCCGAGGAGTACGCCGAGCAGGATGCCCATGGCGGCCGCCGCGGACCCGTGGATCCGGCTGCGCAGTGCGCAGGTGCGTACCACGACCGGTCCTCCGGTGGTTGCGACGGCTGGGGCCCGGACAGTCTAAGGCGAGCCCAACCTCCGGAGGTCGACCAGCCACGGCAGGTCGGGCAGTTCGTCCCGCGACCACGCGGAGTAGCCGGGCCACCTCCGGCGCGGAGCCCGGCGGGTGACACCATCTGTGCGAGCGGGCGAGCGGGGCAGGTGGGAACGAACGGATGAAAGCGAACGAACCGAAAGGGCACGGCCGGATGGGGCTTGCGTCGAAGAGGGTGTCGCCGTTGTTCGACCCGGCCGCGTGGCAGGCGGTCGAGGGGTTCGACTTCACCGACGTCACCTATCACCGGGCGGTCGACCAGGGAACCGTGCGGATCGCCTTCGACCGGCCCGAGGTGCGCAACGCGTTCCGGCCGCACACCGTCGACGAGCTCTACCGCGCGCTCGACCACGCCCGGATGACCCCGGACGTCGGCTGTGTCCTGCTCACCGGCAACGGCCCGTCGCCCAAGGACGGGGGCTGGGCGTTCTGCTCCGGCGGCGACCAGCGGATCCGGGGCCGGACCGGATACCAGTACGCCGACGGGGAGACCGCTGACGCCGTGGATCCCGCGCGGCCCGGGCGGCTGCACATTCTCGAATGCCAACGGCTGATCCGCTTCATGCCGAAGGTCGTGATGTGCGTCGTACCCGGCTGGGCTGCCGGAGGTGGGCACAGCCTGCACGTCGTCTGCGACCTCACGCTCGCCAGTCGCGAACACGCGCGCTTCAAGCAGACCGACGCCGACGTCGGGAGCTTCGACGGCGGGTTCGGCTCGGCCTATCTCGCCCGCCAGGTCGGACAGAAGTTCGCCCGGGAGATCTTCTTCCTGGGCAGGGCGTACGACGCCGAAGAGGCGCATCGGATGGGCGCGGTCAACGCCGTTGTCCCGCACGCCGATCTGGAACGCACGGCGCTGGAGTGGGCGCGGGAGATCAACCGGAAGAGCCCGACGGCCCTGCGGATGCTGAAGTACGCCTTCAACCTGATCGACGACGGTCTGGTCGGACAGCAACTCTTCGCCGGCGAGGCGACCCGGCTGGCCTACATGACCGACGAGGCGGCCGAGGGGCGCGACGCCTTCCTGGAGAAGCGGGACCCCGACTGGTCGCCGTTCCCCTTCCACTACTGAGCCATCCCTTTCTGCGCTTCCTTTTCTGCACCGTCAGTTCTGAGGCCCCTATCGCTGCGGCCCTTTCTGAAGCCCAGTTTGCTGCGTCTCGTTTGCTGAGCCGGCGGCAGGTTCTGTCTGAGAAGACAGACCGCCCCGGCGCCTCCCTCTCGTTAGGCTGATCGCACAGGAGTGCCGGAAAGCCTGTCGACGTCGCGCCAGACGCGTCGCGAGGGGGGCACTCGTGGAGGAGGTCTCTGGAATCCTCCAGCGTTCGGGGTCGGCGATCCACTACTGGGTGGCCGGTCCGAAACGCGCACCGATGGTGGCTTTCACCCACGGCGCCTCGATGGACCACCGGATGTTCGCCGCCCAGCTCGCCGCGGTGTGGAAGGCGGGCTATCGCACGCTCCGGTGGGACATCCGCGGGCACGGGAGGTCGAAGCCGTTGGGCAAGGTCCCCTTGACAGTGCGCGACCTGGCCGAGGATCTTCAAGCCCTGTTGGACAATCATCTGCTCGGCCGGCAGGTGTGCCTGGTGGGGCAGGCGCTCGGCGGCCACGTCTCCCAGCACATCGTGTTCGAACGACCCGAACGCGTCGCCGCGCTGGTCGTCATCGGCGCCACCTGCGTGACCTTCCCGGCGGCGCCGTGGCGGACCTGGTCGTCGGGCTGGTCACGCGCCGGTCGCTGGCTGCGGTCGGGCGGTGAGCTGCGGCAGCGGGTGGCGCGGGCGAGCGGGATCGTGCCGGCGGTGCAGACCTATGCCTACGACGCAACCCAACGCCTCAGCAGGGCGGAGCTTGTCGCGGCCCTCCGGGCGGGAACCGGGAGGATCCGGTCGGATCCGGCCTATCGGATCGAGCAGCCGCTGCTGCTCGTGCACGGGGAGTACGACGGGACAAGTGGAGTCCGCCGGCTGGCACCACGATGGGCGGCGCGGGACCCGCGCTGCCGTTACGAGGTGATCCGCCGCGCCGGCCACCTTGCCCACCAGGACAACCCGGGTGCGTTCAACCGGCTGCTCCTGGAGTTCCTCGCCGAGCACTTCCCGCTTCCTCGCGGCCTCCACCCACAGCCGTCGCCGCCTCCGCCGTGATCATGAACGAGATCATGAAGCGAAATGGGGCGTATTGTGACGGATTCCTTCATAGTCCGGATTCGATTCATGATCACTGAGAACCCGCGATTCGCCTCCGCCATGATCATGAAGCCAACCCGGACGATGAAGAGAAACGGGGCTATGCGTACGCAGGGCATTCATGATCACGGGGAGGGTGCGGGTGGCGGAGAGGGTGAGGGTGGCGCGTTGAGAGGCCGACTTGGCAGCGCTGGAGGGTCTACGCGCTCAAGGTCCTCAGGGTTGGGAGCGGGCCCAGGCGCGCCGGGCGCTGCGACCGCGAAGCACCGACCCACGCTGCTCGTCGGCCGGTCTGCTCGGCTGCGGCACCGTCGCCATCCGTTCGGGCGTACGCCGAACCGATGTCAGCCGGGCCCGCACCTCCCGAAGCCCGTCGACATACCGGACGATCGGTGCGAGCCCCGCCCGGGCGAACAACCGCTCGGCCCCGGCGTGGCCAGCGAGCCCGATCGACACGACTTCCTCGACGCCTTCGCTCCTCGCCCGCCGCATCAAGCTCCGCAGCAGCAGCGTTCCCACGCCTCGGCGCTGCCAGGTGTCCTCGACAACGAGGCCGATCTCGTGGCGGCCGGCTCGCCCGGCACCGGTGATTAGCTCGCTGCCGGTGGCCGGCCCGTCGCCGGTGGGTCGGCCGGCCGCGTGTGTTCGTACGTCATGATCGGTGTCCGGCAGGCACTGCGCCATCCCGATCAGCTCGCCGGTCTCGGAGTACGCCAGGACCGCGAAACCACCCGCGGGTGCGGCCAGCCGCTGGAGCCACTCGCCCGACATGTGCGCCGTCGGGGACATGAACCGCCCCAGCTGCGTGGACTCGCTGCAGCGTTCGAGCAGGTCGGCCACGTCCTCGGCGTCGGCGAGGGTGCCGTACCGAAGCCGTACGTCCGCACCGTCGGTGAGGGTGGCGCGGTGTCCGGCGCTGGAGCGGGCCCGGTCGATGCCGGCCGCGCAGGCGAGGAAGCGGTCGACGCGAGCGCGTTCGACGACGGTGAACGGCGCCCAGTCCCGCAGGACCACCATGATCTCGCCGGAGTGTGGGGCGACCACGACGAGCTCGTGGTCGGATGCCTTCGGGATCCTGTGCCGTGGCTCTACGCGGTCGCCGCCGACCAGCTGGCAGACCAGCTTCGGCAGGCTGGCCGGGTCCTCGACCAGCCGTCCGGCGAGGGTGAGGGCATGGCTGGGGCCGTCGACCAGCTCCTGTGCACGCGCCCGCCGGGCGTAGATCGCCTCGGTATCCTCCACTGCCGCGGCCAGCGCCTCGCCGAGCTCCGCACTCGTCACCGAGTCGGGAACGTCGACGAAAAAGTCGTCATGGACGTGCGTGGTGTCGCAGCCCTGAACGTCGATGCCGACGACATTTCCTGGTACGCCGCCCAGTGCGCTCGCGAGCCGCGCCAGGGTGCCGGGAAGGTCGCGGACCCGCGTGCGTACCTGCCACAACGTCATGGTGTCCCCCTCTGGGTCGAGCGTCCGCAGCAGCAAGCCCCGTCGCCCGCCTTGTGCGACCCAGCGTCGCTCGTCCGCATTTCGCCTGTCGACCAGCGATGTTGCGGCCAGGAAAACCCTGCCCGCGTTGATCGCGTACGCCCGAACAGAGGAGCGCAAGCCGGGACAAGCGGCCGGCGTGCCCGCTCCTCTACCGTCGAGTCGGCAGGTAAGGCAACTGATTCTCGGGCGGTGGGCGATGGCGGTGGACTACGAGGCGATGGTGCGGGACCATGGCCGAGATTGCGCGCAAGCTGGACGATCCGCCCGGCTTCCGGGAACTTGCCGGCCGGGTGTTCCTCTCTCCGTACCACTTCCATCGGATCTTCCGCGCGATGACCGGCGAGTCACCCGCCGAACTGATCCGGCGGCTCCGGCTCGAACGCGCCGCCTGGCAGGTACGCACCACCAAGCGGCCCATCACAGAACTGGCGTTGAGCAGTGGGTACGCCACCCACGAGGCATTCACGAAGGCGTTCCAACAGGCGTTCGGCATGCCGCCTTCGACGTTCCGCAACGGGCCGCGGGATTGTCCGGGGATCCAGGCCCCTAACGGTCTGCACT
>JBOHED010000672.1:0-7654 GCA_050700915.1 Actinopolymorphaceae bacterium
CTGCGCACGTCCCCACAGTCGACTCTGCTTTCGACCTTCGGTCGATCTCTCCGGTTTGGTTCCTCAGGTGGCCTGACGGCGCGGCGCACGGCTGCCCGTCCGGGCGGTTGTCGCCTGCGTCGCATCGGACGAGGTGGCGGCCCGTGTCATCCGGCGGCCCGCCATCGTGCGGGTCCCGGCCGTCTTTCTCGTGGTGGTCCGCTTCATGCCGGCCCGCTTGCGTGCGGTCTTCCTGGCCGGCGCGCGCTTGGCCGCCTTCCGAGCGGTTGCCCGCTTTGCGCCGGTCTTCTTCGCCGTCCGCTTCGCTGCCGTGCGACGACCGGTGGCCCGCTTCGCGGTACCGCGCTTGGCCGTGCGCTTCGCTGTCGCGCGCTTGGCGGTGGTGCGCTTTGCGGTGGTGCGCTTGGCTGTTGCGCGCTTTGCGGTGGTGCGCTTGGCGGTTGCGCGCTTTGCGGTCGTCCGCTTTGCTGTACCCCGCTTGGCGGTGGCACGCTTCGCCGTGGTCCGCTTCGCCGTGGTCCGCTTCGCGGTCGTCCGCTTGGCGGGAGCCCGCTTCGCTGTCGTACGACGTGTGCTGCTGGCCTTCCTGGCCACTCGCTTCGCCGTGCTCCTGGTGGCCTTCCGCGCAGCCACTGTCTGCTTTCGGGCGACGGTCTTCGCCGCCGACTGTCCTGCCGCTGTTGCCCGGGTAGCTATCTTCCCCGTCTTCCTGGCCGCGGCCGTTCTTTTGGTTGCGGACTTGGTTGCCGCTGTTCTTGCTGTGGGCACCGCACTGCCTCCCTCGCAGGGGCCTCCGGCCTTTAACCGGGCCGTTGCTGCCAACTTGGCCAGGACATTCACTCCGGCCGTCTCAGTGGATCTTGCGCATTAACGGCTCCCGTAAACCACGAACGACGGGGGAATTTATTGATCTGAGTGAGAACAGCGGGGAATTGCGGTCGAGTTCCATGCATCATGATTTCGCAAACCCGTGAGTTGATGGACCGGATTGGGGTCCGAAACGCCGAATATGTAAAGCAGATCGGCATTCCATCAGGACCAAACCTGGTCGGTACGCGAGCGCTACGCGCCGGGGCCGACGATGGTGTCGAGAAGTCGACCGAGCCTGGCGCGGAGGTTCCTGCGTCGCGTCGACGTCGGTGCGGTGGCCGCGATGCTCAGCAGGTGTTGCGCGCTGTCGAAGGAGACGGCGGGCAGGGCGTCGGTGTCGACCGCGAGAACATCGTGTGCGAGTGCGGCCAGTTCTGGCTGACCCGTGTCGAGGGCGAAGATGTTCGCGCCCTTGCGGCGTGCGTCATCGACGCGTTCGAGCAGTGGAACCGGCGCAGACTCCGCGACGACGAGCAGGGACTCACCACGACGTGCGTCGCGCAGGCGGTCAAGCCCGACCGCGAGCTGCGCGGGTGCGCCAACAGGGGGGTTCCACCGCACCAGGGTGGGAGCGATCTCAGGGAGGCCGGCGTAACGGGACTCGTCGTCAAGGTGTGCGGTGAGGTGCCAGGGTTCGTCCTCGGGCGGGCCGAACAACAACAGGCCGCCGGGCAACTTCGTGGTGGCCCGAAGAGCGTGCCCGAACTCGTTCGTACGTTCGAGCCAACCGGTTCCGTCGAGCAGTTCGTGCAGTCTTCGTGCCTGCTGGAGATCCATCGCCCCTACCGTGCCACATCGCCCCCTCGAGGGAGCCGGTTGGTGCCGACTGGTTTGCTGGACTCGTACGGCGTGCGCCGTTCGGAGAGGAGCTAAGAGTGAGGTACGGCTACAAGGCATCGGCGGAGCAGTTCGGCACGCGTGAGTTGCTCGACTACGCCCTACTCGCCGAGCGGCTCGGCTTCGACATCGTGGCGGTGTCCGACCACTTCCAACCGTGGCGGCACACGACCGGTCACGCACCTCTGGTCTTCAGCTGGCTCGGTGCACTTGCCAACGCATCCGAGCGGATCACGATGGGCACCAGCGTGCTCACGCCGATCCTCCGCTACCACCCGTCCGTGGTGGCGCAGGGCTTCGCGACGATCGATCAACTCGCACCCGGACGCGTCTTCCTGGGTGTCGGTACCGGTGAGGCGATGAACGAAGTGCCGGCGACCGGCGCGGCCTGGCCGAGTGGCAAGGAGCGGCGGGCGAGGTTGCGGGAGGCCGTCGCCCTGATTCGTACGCTCTGGACCCAGGAGCGCGTCGACTTCGCCGGTGACTACTACACGACCGCCAAGGCGACCGTCTACGAACGTCCGGACGTTCCGCCGCGGGTCTACGTCGCCGCGTCCGGCCCGCTCGCCGGCCGGTTGGCGGGGCGGATCGGCGACGGCGTGATCCAGACCAGCGGCAAGTCTCCCGAGCTGTACGAAACCGTGCTCGGCAAGGTCCGCGAGGGCGCCGAGGCGGCCGGGCGTGACCCGGCGACTCTCCCCAACCAGATCGAGATCAAGGTCTCCTACGACACCGACCTGCGCTTTGCGGAAGAGGCCTGCGCGTGGTGGGCCGCACTCGGTTTGACACCCGAGCAGAAGCAGGGCGTCCACGATCCGGTCGAGCTGGAACGCCTGGCCGACGCTGACCCGCTGATCGCCACCAGGCGGTTCATCGTCTCCGACGACCCGGACGAGGTGGTGGACAAGATCGCGCCCTATGTCGACCTCGGCTTCAGCGAACTGGTCTTCCATGGTCCCGGCAACGACCAGACGCGGTTCCTCGAGGGTTTCGCCCGCGACGTCCTACCGCGGCTGCGATCCCGCTGGGCATGACCCGGGGAGTAGCACGACGAGTGGCTGACGGGCACCATGGGGCCATGAACCCACTGGTTCGGCTGGCCGGCTGGGTCGGCGTCGTCCTGCTGCTCCCCGTGCTTTTCCTCTACGCCGTGAGCGGGCTGGTGGCGCCGGTATGGGCGGTGGTCGTGCTCATCGGCTGCTGGATCCTGCTCGTTCTTTGTGCCGTGCGGTGGGTTCGGCGTCGCCCGCTGGTGGTACTGGCGCTGCCCTTCGTCGGGGTGGCGTTGTGGTTCGGCGTGATCTCGCTCGGCGAGGCCCTCTTCGGATGGACGGCCTGACCGGGTTTCGTCGCTCACCGCGGGGTGAGACGGCATCGGACCGGACCGGTCGCCTGGAGGGTGATCCCCGCGTTGACGGGCA
This sequence comes from Actinopolymorphaceae bacterium, assembly GCA_050700915.1. GTDB lineage: Bacteria > Actinomycetota > Actinomycetes > Propionibacteriales > Actinopolymorphaceae > Thermasporomyces. The sequence continues at coordinate 3,129 of JBOHED010000672.1, forward strand.
CCTCGGTGTCGATGGCCGTGAGTTCGTACGCCTGGAGCACGAGCGCAAGGGCGAGGACGGACTCCAGCATCGAGAAGTGCTGTCCGATGCACGCCCTCGGGCCGCCGCCGAACGGGAACCACGCGTACCGCGGGCGCGCGGCCTCGGCCTCTGGCGTGAACCGGTCGGGGTCGAAGCGGTCGGGCTCGTCCCAGTACGCCGGATGCCGGTGGGTGACCCACGGGCTGACGACGACGTGCCCTCCCGCCGGGATCGGAAAGCCGCCGATCTCGGTGTCGGTGATCGCCAGCCGCCCGGTCGCGGGCGCGGCGGGATAGAGACGCATCGCCTCCTTGAGCACCTGCGTGGTGTACGGCAGCGCGTCGAGGTCGGCGGCCCCGGGAACGCGGCCACCGAGCACTCGGTCGACCTCCTCGCGGGCCCGTGCCTGCTGGCCGGGATGGCTCCCCAGCAGGTGCAGCGCGAACCCCAGCGAGGTCGCGGTGGTCTCGTGCCCGGCTAGCAGGAAGATGAGCACCTGGTCGCGGATCTCGCTGGACGCGAGGCTGTCGCCGTCCTCGTCGGTGGCGTGTGCCAGGAGCGAGAGCAGGTCGTCGGCATCCGGGTTGACGCCCGCATCGACGCCGGCGCGGTCGGGACGTGCGCGGTCGGGACCGGCACCTCGGCGCCCACTGATGATGCGGTCGCAGACGCCGTACAGCTCGCTCAGGGCGGCTGCGGCCCGTCGGTTGGACGGTGTGGGCCACTGCCGTGGGATGTAGATCGGTGAGAAGCCCCGACTCCGCGTGTACTCGCCGATCACCGGGAAGGACCGCCGGACGGTCTCGATGGCGTCGTCGACGTCGGCGCCGAAGAGGATCCGCGCCACGACCCGGAGCGTGAGCTTGGTGGACTCCTCGATCACGTCGACCACCTGGTCGGTGGCACTCCTCCAGTCCTCGACCGCGACGCTGACCTCGTGGCACATGGCCGAGGCGTACCGGTCCACCCGTCGCCGGGTGAACAGCGGCTGGATGAGTCGGCGCTGGCGTACGTAGTCGTCGTCCTGGCTGGTGAGCAGACCATTGCCGAAGGACTCGCGCACCTCGATATAGAACCGGTTGTCCTTGCGGAACCGCGCGGGATCGGAGAGGACCTCCCGCACGCCGTCGGGAGAGAACACGCCGTGGAGCTCCAACCGCAGGCCGGGTGGGCCGACGAGGAAGCGCACCACGTCGCCGCACTCCTGAAAGCTACGCAGGTAGGTGCCCAGTGGGTCGCGCCGCAGATCGAGCATCGACCCGACCAGAGCTCTGGCCGTGGGTGTTGGTGCGGTGCTGGGGCTCATGACTCTCCTCGAACTAGCGCGGACAGGGAAGTACACACCGGACTCACAGGTGGTGATGGGGCGGATGCGAGCTCGTTTCAGTGTGACGGGTTCGCCGTGCTCCACGACACCTGCCGGGGCTTCGACGTTCGCTCGACATCTCGTGGACGGTGTCGTTGGTGAATCCGCTTATCCTGGACGCGTTTCACGTGGGAGCGAAGGAGAGTTGGCGGTCGTGGCAGCTGCGGGTCTGTTGAGGTTCGCCGTCCTCGGACCGTTGCGTGCCTGGCGTGACACCGCGGAACTCGACCTCGGATCGCCACAGCAGAAGGCGACGCTGGCCGCGTTGCTGCTCCGGGAGGGTGCCGCCACCACGACCGGCGACTCGTCGATGCGGTGTGGGGCGACGATCCTCCCCGAGCCGCCCTCGGAACGCTGCGGACGTATGTCTCCCGGCTGCGGCGTACCTCGATCCCTCCCGCGAGGCGCACGTCGCGTCGGGTGTGGTCGAGTCCATCGGAGACGGGTATGTCCTGCGGGTGGAGCTGGGCGCCTTGGACTTCGGTGTGTTCCGTGTCGCCTCGGCAGGGCGGGCGTCGGTACTCGGGCAGGTCGGTGTGCTCGAGTACCGACGCTGCCCGCGCTGGGTGCGGATCAGTCGCGGGTGCTGGTGGACCCCGGCGCCCCACTCAACACGCTCGCGGGTGGCGCTGGCCTGCGCTGATCACCGGTCTTGACCTGCCCGCCCAGTCGGGCCGTACGCATGGCCCCGGCGCTCGCCGCGACCACCATCCCCACCGCGGCGAGCTGCCAGGGGCTGAGCCGCTGGTCGAGAATCAGGAAGCCCGCAACCGTCGCGACCGCGGGCTCGAGGCTCATCAGCACGCCGAACGTCCGCGGTGAGAGGCGGCGCAGTGCCGTGAGCTCGAGGGAGTAGGGGACGGCGGTGCACAGCAGGGCGACGCAGGCGCCGAGGAGGAGGGTGAGTGGGGCGAGGAGGGTGGGACCGGTGGACAAGGCCGCGAGCGGGAGGATCGCCACGCTGGCGACGACGAGGGCGAACGCCAGGCCGTCGGTGCCGCGGAACCGCCTGCCTGCCTCGGCGCCCAGCAGGATGTACGCCGCCCAGCACACCCCGGCGCCCAGGCCGAACGCTGCTCCCACCGCGTTCAGCTCGTCCAGCCCGCCCTCGCGGAGGAGTACGACGCCGACCCCGGCGAGTGCGACCCAGAGGAAGTCGCGCAGCCGCCGTGACATCACGACGGCGAGCCCGAGCGGGCCCAGGAACTCCAACGTCACGGCGGCACCGAGAGGCAGTCGGGCGGCGGCCTCGTAGAAGCAGACGTTCATCGCCGCGAGGACCAGCCCGAGGCCGACGCCGACCGCCAGGTCCCGTCGAGTCCGGCCGGACAGCCGGGGACGTACGAGCCCGACCACCAGCACCGCGGCCAGCAACATCCGCAGCGTGACCGCCCCGACCGCCCCCACCTGCATGATCAGGATGACCGCGAGCGCGCCGCCGAACTGGACCGACAGGGTTGCCCCGAGGACCAGGGCGACCGCGTGTCCGTCACGACGCGGCCATCGGCCCGCGGTGGTGGCCGGCCTCAAAGCCGCACCGGAAGACGCACCAGGTCCCGCGCCGGTGGCCGACTCCGACGACGCACCGGAGGGCGCTGTCGTCATGCCTCCTGCGCGCCCTCACCCGGTGGAGCCGTGGGTTCCGGCGCCGCACTGGGTTCCGGCGCCGCCGGGCGTTCCGGGGCAGCCGGGGTGGTCGGAGTGGCCGACACACGACCCGGCTGCTGCGTCGTTTCCCGCCAGCCGTCGGTGATCGGCAGTCGGCGGTCGCGACCGAACGCCTTGAACGAGATCTTCGGACCCGGCGGGTACTGCCGGCGCTTGAACTCCGCGGCGTCGACCATCCGGATCACCTTCTCGACCAGCTCCGGCTCGAAGCCCGCCGTCACGAGGTCGGCCGCACCGGCGTCCTGCTCGACGTAGTCGTCCAGCATGTCGTCGAGAAGTTCGTACGGAGGAAGGGAGTCGGTGTCCTTCTGGCCCGGGCTCAGTTCCGCCGAAGGCTCCTTGTTGATGCTGCTGGTGGGAATGGGCGGCGTCTCGCCGATGTCGCGGGCGACCTGGTTGCGCCAGCGGGCGAGCCGCCAGACCCACGTCTTGGGGACGTCCTTCAGGGGCGCGAACGCGCCGACCGCATCGCCGTACATCGTGGAGTAGCCCACCGCCAGCTCGCTCTTGTTCCCGGCCGCGATGACCAGGTGCCCTTCCTGGTTGGCGACTCCCATCCAGATCATGCCGCGGATCCGCGCCTGGAGGTTCTCCTCCGCCACGCCTCTCAACTCGACGTTGTCGAGGAACGCCGAGACCATCGGCTCGATCGGGATCACGCGGTAGTCGAGCCCGGTGCGCTCGGCGAGGTCGGCGGCGTCGTCCTTGGAATGATCGGTGGAGTACTTGCTGGGGTTGGAGATTCCGTGGACGTTCTCCGGGCGCAGGGCGTCACAGGCGATCGTGGCGGTCAGCGCGGAGTCGATCCCGCCGGACAGGCCCAGCACGACGCTCTGGTAGCCGTTCTTGTGGATGTAGTCGCGAAGGCCCGTGACGACCGCCGTGTAGATCTCGGCCTCTTCGTCGAGCCGTGGCGCGATGCCGGAACGGCTCGGCGGGTAGCTCATGAGCGCGGTGTCGGAGATGACCGTCCGTTCGATCCGGATCCCGGCGTACTCCTGGGCGCCCTGAGTCGTCGTCGCGAGGTCGAGGTCGACCGTGAGCAGCCCCTCGGTGAACTGCGGCGCCCTGGTCAGGACCGTGCCCGTCTCGTCGACCACGATCGAGTCGCCGTCGAACACGAGCTCGTCCTGCCCACCGACCATGTTCACGTACGCGAGCGGGCACATCGCCTCCCGCGCCCTGCGGGTGACGAAGGTGAGCCGCTCGTCGTCCTTGGCCAGTTCGTACGGTGAGGCGTTGACCGTGAGCAGCAGGCCTGCACCAGCGGCACGCGCCGCGCGGACGGGTCCGCCGTCCTGCCACAGGTCCTCACAGATCGCGATCGCGATGTCGATGCCGTGGACGGTGACGACCTGCAGGCTCTCACCGGGCACGAAGTAGCGGTACTCGTCGAACACGCCGTAGTTGGGCAGGTGGTGCTTGATCGCCCTGGTGACGATCTTGCCATCGTGGAGGACGGCGGCGGCGT
>JBOHED010000673.1:0-4003 GCA_050700915.1 Actinopolymorphaceae bacterium
CGGCGACAGACTGACCGGTCGGCGTGTCGTGGCGGCGTGTCGGCGAGGGAAGTACCTCTGGCTTCCGATTGATTCCGGAGACGCGATTCTGGCGCACCTGGGAATGAGTGGCCAATTCGTCCTTCAATCGCCGGATGCCCCTGACGAAGCGCATCTCCGGATACGTTTCCGATTCGACGATCTTGCCGGCGAAGAACCCATTGAACTCCGATTTGTCGATCAGCGGATGTTCGGTGGGATGTCGGTGAGTGTCGGGGGTGCCGAACTACCCGAAGAAATCGTTCACATCGCCCGTGATCCGATCGATCCTGAATTCGATGACGTGGCATTTTCGTCATCCCTCAGAAAGCGTCGTACCGGTGTCAAGCGGGCCTTGCTCGACCAGGCGTTGATCTCCGGAGTGGGCAACATCTACGCCGACGAGGCGCTGTGGCGGGCTCGGCTGCACTACGCGCGCGCGACCGAGCACCTTCGGGCGGGGGAGGTCTCACGCCTGCTCAACGCGGTCCGTGAGGTGATGTGTGCGGCCATGGAAGCGGGCGGAACTTCCTTTGACCGCTTGTATGTCAACGTCAACGGCGAAAGCGGCTATTTCGAACGCCGGCTCGCGGTCTATGGCCGAGAAGGTGAGCCATGCCCTCGTTGCGGCACACCGGTGCGTCGGGAGGCGTTCATGAACCGTTCGTCCTATACCTGCCGGCGTTGCCAACCACGGCCGCGTCGCGGCCATTGGTAGAGGGACCATCCGTGGTGACCTCGCGATTCGTCGACAGGAATGTCGGTGCGGCCGGGAAACGACATTGGATGGAAGCGCGACCATCAAGCTACTTTGCGTGGCGGCCCGGTCACCTTGACGGCATGGCCGTCTGATGAGACGCTAGAGATGCCGCCGGCACTCCCTGCCTAACCCGAGTGCTGTGTGCGATTTCTGACCCAACCTTTCGGTCTCTCAGCGTGGAGGACCCCATATGGCGAAAGCGCTCCTCGGCCACGTCGGTGGCCCTGACCCCCGCCTGGTCTCCGAGGTGCGACGTCTGCAGAAACGAGTCTCGGAGTTGGAGGCGCACGTAATGCGGCTCCAGGCCGAGAACGACTCCCTGAACGCGGCGGTCCACGAAGGGCAGCTGCTCACCATTGAGGCGCAACACGAACCCGCGCTGACCTGAGGGAGACCCGGAGCTCGATTCGCAGACCTGCCTCGACTACCAAACGTAAGTGACGGGACGCCTTGTGTGGGCGTCCCGTTTGGTATGTCCGGACCGCAGCGGTTGTCGCGGCTGTCGCGAAAGAGCCGCACCGTCCGACGCCGCGCGCGAACGCTGCCCGTGCGGGGTGCGCGTCGGTTTCGGCCGGCGGGTCCGGCGCGAGTATCGTCGGGACGTCCGGCCTCGGCCTCGTGGTCCGCGCACTACCAAGGAGAGTCCCGCCGTTGTACCTCAAGAGCCTGACGCTCCGCGGGTTCAAGTCGTTCGCGTCCTCGACGACCTTGCACTTCGAGCCGGGCATCACCTGCGTGGTCGGACCCAACGGATCCGGCAAGAGCAACGTCGTCGACGCCATCGCGTGGGTGATGGGCGAGCAGGGGGCCAAGAGTCTGCGCGGCGGCAAGATGGAAGACGTCATCTTCGCCGGTACGTCGGGTCGGGCGCCGCTCGGTCGGGCTGAGGTCGTCCTCACGATCGACAACGCCGACGGCGCGTTGCCGATCGACTACTCCGAGGTCACGATCAGCCGGATCATGTTCCGCAACGGCGGGTCGGAGTACTCCATCAACGGCCAGACCTGCCGGCTGCTCGACATCCAGGAGCTGTTGTCGGACTCCGGCATCGGCCGGGAGATGCACGTCATCGTCGGACAGGGCCAGCTCGACTCGATCCTGCACGCGACTCCCGAAGACAGGCGCGGGTTCATCGAGGAGGCCGCCGGCGTCCTCAAACACCGCAAGCGCAAGGAGAAGGCGCTCCGCAAGCTCGACGCTACCGAGGGAAACCTCACCCGGTTGCAGGACCTGCTCACCGAGATCCGCCGGGCGCTCCGTCCACTCGGCAAACAGGCCGAGGCGGCGCGCAAGGCCGCGGTCATCCAGGCCGACGCCCGTGACGCGCGGGCCCGGCTCCTCGCCGACGACCTCGTCCAGCTGAGCACCACCGTCGCCCAGGAAGTGGCCGACGAAACCGCGCTCCGCGAGCGGAGGTCGGTCGTCGAGGCAGAGCTGACCGTGCTGCAGCGGGAGGAGGCCGAGCTCGAGGAGACGTTGCGTGAGGACGCGCCACGAGTGTCCCGGGCGCAGGAGACGTGGTACCGGCTGTCCAGTCTGAAGGAGCGCCTCGGCGGCACCGCCAGTCTCGCGAACGAACGCAGCAGGCACCTGGCAGAGGCCCGTGAGGAGGAACGCAGCGGCCGCGATCCCGACCAGCTCGACGCCGACGCCGCGCGCGTCCGCGAGGAGGAGCAGGAGATCGCCGCCGAGGTCGAGGGCCACCAGGCCGCGCTCGACGAGGCGATCGGTTTCCGACAGGCGCAGGAGCGGGCCCACGCCGAGGAGGAACGCCGGATCGCCGCGCTGCTGCGCGCCGCCGCCGACCGCCGGGAGGGCCTCGCCAGGCTGTCGGGACAGGTCGACACCGTACGCAGCAGGCTGGAGACCCGCGAGAACGAGATTGAACGCCTGACCGCTGCCCGGGCCGAGGCCGACGCGCGGGCCGAGACCGCCGGGGCCGAGTTCACCGCCCTGGAGTCGCAGGTGATGAGCCTCGACGCGGGTGAGAGCGGTCTGGACGCCCAGCACGAGGAGGCCTGTGCCGTTCTCGACGCCCTGAAGGAACGCCTGGACCGGCTGCGGCAGGCGGAGCAGGAAGCCGAACGGGAGCGGGTCGCCCTGGCGGCGCGCAAGGAGGCTCTCGAGCTCGGGTTGTCCCGCAAGGACGGCGCCGCGGAGTTGCTCGCGGCGACCGACCGGGTGTCGGGGCTGCTCGGCTCGGTCGCTGCCCTGCTCTCGGTGGAGCCCGGCTACGAGGCGGCGGTTGCCGGCGCGCTCGGGCGGGCAGCCGACGCCGTGGCGGTCGAGTCGATCGATGCCGCGGTCGGTGCCCTCCTGCATCTGCGTACGGAGGATCTCGGTCGTTCGGGCCTGGTGCTCGGCGGGACGAGCGCGGTGGCCGAGGACGACGCGCACGCCTGGCCTGGCCTGCCGGTCGGCGCCCGGTATGCCGTCGATGTCGTGACCGCACCCGCGGAGATCCTGCCGGCTCTGGTCCGGCTGTTGGCGAAGGTCGCGGTCGTCGACGACCTGGCGGCGGCGCGCTCGCTGCTGGCGGACCGCCCCGAGGTGGTCGCGGTGACGCGCGAGGGTGACCTGCTGGGCGTTCACGTGGGTCACGGCGGGTCGGCCGCCCAGCCCAGCCTGCTCGAGGTCCAGGCCGCGGTCGACGACGCCGAGGAACGGCTCCGGCAGGCCCGTGAACGAGCCGAACGCCTGCGGGCGGAGCGCACGGACGTCGAGCAGGGACGCGTCTTCGCCAGCAAGCGGGTCGAGGCGACGCTGGCCCGGTTGCACGAGTCCGACGCGGAGCTTGCCGCCGTCAGCGAGCGGTTGGCCGAGTTGGGATCGGCCGCCCGGTCGGCCAGGGCCGAAGCCGACCGGCTGGGCACGGCGATCGACGACGCGCGTGCGGCGATGGCGCGCGACCAGGCCGGCCTGGGTGAGCTCGAGGAACGCCTGTCCAACGCCGAGGACGCGAGTGACGAGGAGCCGTCCACCGAGGAGCGTGACCGGCTCGCCGAGGTGTGCCGTGAGTGCCGGCAGCGGGAGATGGAGGCCCGGCTGGCCCTGCGTACGGCAGAGGAACGCGGCCGGGCACTGTCCGGACGCGCGGATTCACTCGAACGCGCCGCCCGCGAGGAGCGCGCCGCCCGCGAACGTGCCAAGGTGCGCCGCGAACGCCGCGCCCGTGAGGCACAGGTGGCGGTCGCGGTTCTGGCCGCCGTGGAGCAGGTGCTCGCC
>JBOHED010000674.1:0-7792 GCA_050700915.1 Actinopolymorphaceae bacterium
ACGCGATCTCGGGAATCGTGGTCGCGATCGTCTTCCGGCTGGTCTTCGACCAGGAGTACGGCCTGCTCAACAACTGGCTGCTGGCTCCACTCGGGCTACCGAAGGTGGGCTGGCTCGCCGATCCGACGTTCATCATGCCGAGCATCATCCTGTTGGGGATCTGGCAGTTCACCGGGCTCAACGCGTTGTATTTCATGGTCGGCCTGCAGAATCAGGATCCCGGAATTCACGAGGCGGCGACCGTCGACGGGGCGGGACCCTGGCAGCGCTTCCGTTACATCACCCTGCCCTTGCTGCGCCCCACGATGGTCTTCGTCGTGACATTCGCGATCATCGGGTCTTACCAACTCTTCGCCCAGCCGGTCGCATTGGTCGGCGAGGGCGGTGGACCGAACCGGGCCGGGCTCACGCTCACGATGTATCTGTACGAAACGGCATTCACGAACCTCGACCTCGGCTACGGCGCCGCGATCGGTTACGCGATCACGGTCATCATCGTGGTGCTCAGCGTCCTGCAGATGTGGGCGCAGGGATTCTTCCGGAGGGAAACCACATGAGCGGGTTGAGCGCCGCTGGCCGGCGGAACCTTCCCGACGGACGTGGGGTACCGGGCAGGCTGAGCTGGCGGCGGGTGGCGATCTATGCGGCGCTGATCGCCGCCGTCGCGCTGACACTGCTGCCGTACGTCTATCTCATCACCGGCACGGTCAAGTCGCCGGGTGAGATCTTCAAGCTTCCCTTGCAGCTGTTCCCCGACTCGCCGACGTTCGAGCACTACACGCATCTGTTCACCAACGACCTCATACCGTTCGCCCGCCAGGTCGGCAACAGCGTGGTGATCGCCACCTTGACAACGCTGCTCGTCGTCGCGGTGTCGGCGTCGGTGGGGTGGGGATTCGCGAAGTATGAGTTCCCGTTGCGCAACGCTCTGTTCATCGTCCTGCTCGCCACTCTGACCCTGCCGCTGCAGGTCGCGCTGGTCCCGCTCTTCACGATGATGGTGTCGCTGAACTGGCTCGACACCTTCCAGGGCGTGGTGCTACCCGCCGGGGCGAGTGCGTTCGGCGCGTTCTTCATCCGTCAAGCCATGCTTGCGGTGCCCGACGACATGGTGCAGGCGGCGCGGATCGACGGGGCGTCGGAGTTCCGGATCTTCCTGACGATGGGAGTTCCGCTCGCCAGGGGTGCACTATCCGTACTCGCCCTGTTGACCTTCCTCGCCTCGTGGAACGACTACCTCTGGCCGTCGATCGTGCTCCGCAGCCCCGAACGCCAGACCTATCCCGTCGGGCTCGCCAACCTCGTGGGCTTCTACAACACGGAGTACGGCATGATCCTGGCCGGTTCGTTCCTCGTCACCGTGCCCATCGTCATCGTCTTCATCGCCGGCCGCAAGCACATCCTCGACAACCTGATGATCGGCTCGATCAAGAGCTGAGCTCGTGCTCGTCGTGGTCCGCGTCAGCGGCCGCAGCCGCCTTCCTTGTCGGGGCGTACGCCTGGCTTCGCGACGTCGATGGTTCCCTTGTACGCATAGGGATCCTCGCCCGCCACCAGCTCGATGTCGCGGAAGTCCCACTTGGCGACGTGCATGCCGTCCGGCACCTGGTGCCACGGCAGCAGCGACTCCGCGCTCATGTAGTGGTTGGCGAGCGCCCGGCGGCCGTGCCAACCCGGGGACGACCCAGCACCTCCAGGGGCGCGTTGACCGGTGTTCGGCAGGGAGCGGTGCAGCAGGTAGCCGTTGAAGATCACCGCTGAGCCCGCCGGGATCTCCACCGGAACAGCGTCCTCGTCACGGTAGGGAAAGTCGTACAGCTCGACCGTACAGTCGAAACGCTCGTCGTCCTGGTCACGGTCGGGGTAGATCACTCCGCGCCGGTGCGACCCGGGCAGCACCCACAGGCAGCCGTTCTCGATCGTCGCGTCGTCGAGCGCGATCCAGACCGCCGTCAGCGACCGGTCCCGGGTCGGGATGAAGAACTCGTCCTGGTGCCACGCCTGACCCGGCTTGCCCTCCGCCTTCATGAACAGCATCGACTGCATGGCCTTCACGTTCGGCCCGATCACCTTCGTGAGGGCCTCGACAATCCTGGGGTGGTGCAGCGACCGGGCGATCACCTCGGACAGCTTGTTCGGGAAGTGGATGCACAGGTAGCGGCGCATGACGTCGACGTCGGACTCGTCGACCTCCGCCGGCTCGACACCGTGGATCTCCCCGAGGTCGCCGCGGCACAGGCGTACGGCCTCGGCGTTGATCTCGGCGACCTCTGCCGGTGACAACGCACCCGCCAGCACGCCGAACCCGTCCTCGCGGACCTGCTCGATCAGCGCGTCGGAGACCGTCTCGTGCAGGACGACCGGCGACCGTCGCCGCTCCACCCGGGGGACCGCGGACATGGCACTCCTTCGCAACACTGGCGTTCACGACACTGGCCTACGTCTCGTCCAGGATGCGCATCCCGACCGCCTCCGGACCATGCATCTGCGTGGCCACAACCTGTCTGATCCTGACATCCGGCGATCCGATTGCCCGACCGTGACTGGTTGGGACGGCACCGATCCGGCATGATCTCGATGCGAGGATATTCCTGAGGGAGGACACCATGGCCGACGTCGAGCAGGTCACCGATCCACACGCGCACCACGGCGAAGGCCCCGTCTGGCACCCTGGCTGGGGCGGGCTGCGCTACGTCGACATGCTCGCCGGCGACATCCTCACCGCCGACCTCGCGACCGGCGGCGTCACGCGTACACACATCGGGGAGGTGGCGGCGGCGTTCCGGCCCCGGGTCGGCGGCGGCCTGGTCGCAGCCAACGAACGCGGCTTCCTCTTCCTCTCCGACAACGGCACCATCGAGCAGCTCGGCGAGGTGTGGACCGATCCCTCCGTACGGATGAACGAGGGCGGATGCGATCCGCACGGCCGCTTCTACTGCGGCTCGATGGCCTTCGCGGGCACTCCCGGGGCCGGCTCGGTGTACCGGCTCGATCCCGACCGGCAGGTCTCGGTCGTCCTCACCGACGTCACGATCTCCAACGGCCTCGCGTGGGCACCGCAGCAGCATCTTGCGTACTACATCGACACCCGGACCCACCGGGTCGACGCGTTCGACTACGACCCGGAGCGCGGCATCCTCGCGGAGACCCGGCGGCCGGTCGTCACCATCCCCGGCGAGCACGGCGGTCCGGACGGGATGACCGTCGACGCCGACGGCTACCTGTGGGTCGCGATGTGGGGCGGTTCGGCCGTACGCCGGTACGCACCGGACGGGCGGCTCGACGGCGTGGTGGAGTTGCCGGTTACGCAGGTGACGGCGTGTACGTTCGGCGGGTCCAACCTCGACGAGCTCTACATCACGACCTCACGCCAGGGCATACCGGACGAGCAACAGCCGTCAGCGGGCGCGATCTTCGTCGCCGAGACGGGAGTGCGTGGCCTCCCGGTTCTCCCCTACGCCGGCTGACCGTCCGACGCGTCGGGCTGCGCCGCCTCACGGCCGCGCAGGTGATCGAGGATGGCGTCGAGCTTCGCCCCGTGCTCGGTACGGAGCCTTACCACGTCCGACCTGAGGGAGCCCACGTCCGATCTGAGGGAGCCCACGTCCGTTGCCAACTCGTCGAGTCTGTTGCCCTGGCGTTGCCGAGTCGCCTGGATGGTCGCGAGCAGCTCGTAGATCGACTGGACGTCATTGTCGAGCTGGTGGACCTTGCGCTGGACATCGGGCGGGACGGTGGTCATCGCGGAAGCCTAGCGGAACGAAGCCGCACGCCGGTCCGGATCTGTGGATGCCGGGGTAACCGGAGGTGTCCCTGGCCGTGGACCACGCCGACCGGGCATGATCGAGCCGGGTGACCACCAGCGGAAGGGACGCGAGATGACGTCGGTGGCGGTGCTGGACGACTACCAGGGGGTGGCGGCCGAGCTGGCCGACTGGTCGGCCCTGCCCGACGACACGACGGTGACGTTCTTTTCCGACCACCTCGACCCTCTCGATGATGAGGACGCTCTGGTCGCCCGGCTGGAGTCGTACGACGTGCTGGTCCTCATGCGCGAACGCACCCCGCTGCGCCGGCCGCTGATCGCCCGGCTACCGCGGCTGCGCCTCGTCGTCACCACCGGCATGCGCAACGCGTCGATCGACCTCGAAGCCGCCCGCGAGCACGGCATCGTGGTGTGCGGGACGCCGGGCGGTACGCCAGGGACGGTGGAGCTGGCGTGGGCCTTGATCCTCGCGGTCGTACGCCAGCTACCCGCCGAGGACGCGCGGGTCCGCAAGGGCGGCTGGCAGCACACCCTGGGCACCGATCTCGGCGGGTCCACGCTCGGCCTGCTCGGCCTCGGCCGGCTCGGACGGGCGATGGTGCCGGTGGCGCGGGCGTTCGGCATGGACGTGATCGCGTGGAGCCAGAATCTCACCGCTGCCGCCGCGATCGAGGGCGGCGCCGAACGCGTCGAGAAGGACGAGCTGTTTGCGCGGTCGGACGTCCTCAGCGTCCATCTCGTGCTGAGTGACCGCACCCGGGGACTGGTCGGGTCCGCCGAGCTGGGCCGGATGAAGCCGACCTCCTACCTGGTCAACACCTCGCGTGGGCCGATCGTCGACGAGGCGGCACTGGTCGAAGCGCTCCATGACAGGCGGATCGCCGGCGCCGGGCTGGACGTCTACGACCAGGAGCCGCTGCCGGACCGGCATCCGCTGCTGTCCGCGCCGAACACCGTGCTGACACCGCACATCGGTTTCGTCACGCGAGGCACGTACGGCGCGTGGTATCCCGCGGCGGTCGACGCCGTCGGCGCGTACCTCGCCGGCAGTCCGCTGAACGTCATCAGCTGACCCGCTCCCCGGTTACCCGAGTTGCGGGAGGTCCGTCGCCTTCTCAGCCGACGCACCGCCCGCAACTGGCCCGAGTCGGGCCGACCGGCGAAGCCATGCGGTGTTTTCTTTCGGTCAACCTGAACGTCTGGTAAACCGCCTCCTTCTGCGCTTCACTGCGTACGACGCAGGGGAGGCCCCGATGTTCTCGACGCGTACGTCCGCACGCAGCCGACGTCTCACACCCGCCACAGTGCTCGCGTTGGTGGGGTTGCTGCTCGTCACTCTCGTCCTACCGACCGGGACGCCGGCCGCGGCAGTTGCCGACCCACCACCCCCGCGCCCGGCGCCCCTGCCGGACCTCACCTCGTCGACGTCCGATGCCGCGATCGCGGAACTGGACGCACCGAAGGACGCGACGAAGGCGACCGCCGCGGTCGAACCGCGGCTGGAGACGTACGAACGACAACGGCCCGTCGCGCCGGGTGTCACCCTGCGGTCGTTCGACCGGTACGGACCGGACGGCTTCACCGGTACGCCCACCTGGCTCCGGGCCGACAGCCTCACCGTCGACCTCACCAAGGGGACCGTGCCCGGCTACCTCTTCCCCGGCCAGGTCGCGAAGGGCGAGCCCATCTCCGTCCAGGCCAACCGGGTGGGTGCCGTTGCGGCCGTCAACGGTGACTTCTTCGACATCAACAACTCCACGGCACCGTTGGGCGTCGGCATCAAGGACGGCGAGATCATCCAGTCGCCCGACACCAACCCGACGTGGCACAAGTCGGCGGCGATCCTCACTCCTGACGGCCTCGGGCGGATCGGCGAGGTCCTCTTCGCCGGCACGATCGCGTTACCGGACGGCGCGTCCGCTCCCCTTGCGGGCATCAACAAACCGACGCTCGCACCGGACACGATCGAGGCGTTCACCCCGGTCTGGGGGACGTACTGCCGGTGCCGCGCGACCCAGGACGCGGCGAAGGTGACCGAGGTCGAGGTCGTCGGAGGCACGGTGACGGCGGTGCGGCCCGCCGCCGGCGAGGGAGAGATCCCGGCCGACGGGTTCGTCCTGGTCGGCCGCGAGGTGGGCGCTGATCTCCTTGCCGGGCTGGCGGTCGGTGATGCGGTGAGCATCGACTACGCGGCACGTACGCCGGACGAGAAGCAGATCCGGACCGCGCTGAACGGCCGGCAGCTGCTCGTCGTCGACGGCGTACCGCAGAAGGCGAGTCAGGGCAACAACGTGCCGCCAGCACCACGCACGGCGGTCGGCTTCTCCGCCGATGGTAGGAAGATGTACGTCCTCACCGCCGACGGCCGCCAGCCCGCGTTCGCCGACGGACTCGGTCTCGACGAGCTGGCCACCATGATGGTCGAACTCGGCGCGTACAACGCGGTCAACCTCGACGGTGGTGGCTCGACCACGATGGTCGCCCGCACTCCCGGCGCGACGACCGCCGAGGTCGAGAACCGCCCCTCCGACGGCCAAGAACGCCCCGATCCCAACGGGCTGGCACTTTTCGCGCCAGAGGGCAGTGGGGAGCTCAGCGGGCTGTGGGTGGAGACCGCGCTCGACGCCGACGCCGCGGCCGGCTCGTCGACCGTCGCTCCGGCCCGGCCGGACCGGGTCTTCCCGGACCTGACCCGGCGGTTGGCCGCGACGGGCTATGACGAGACGTACGGTCCAGCGGAGAGCGATCCGCGCTGGCGTACGGACGCATCGACGCGCGGAACCGTCAACGGTGACGGGGTTTTCCGGGCCCGGAAGCCAGGGAAGGTGACAGTGGAGGCGTACGACGGAACGGTCCGTGGGACGACCGATCTTCACGTGCTCGGTCCGCTCGCCAGACTCTCCGCCAGCACGGAGCAGGTGGCGATGGTCGACGAGGGGAGCACCGCGAGGTTCGGTGTGGTCGGCCACGACGGCAACGGATACTCCGCACCGATCGAGACCGACGAGCTCACGTTGACCTACGACCGTGAGCTGGTCGAGATCACCCCCGATGGCACGGGGCAGTTCACCGTGACCGCGAACCAGCCGCGTGGTTCGACCCAGGTGCTCATCAGCGCGACCACGAGCGCGGGCAAGGTGACCTTGACACTGCCCATCACGGTCGGTCTCGACGAGGTCGTGGTGTCGGACTTCGAGGACCCGAGCCAGTGGAGCTACTTCGGCGAGCGGGCGACCGGCGGCATCGCGCCGGCACCGGGCAAGGTCGGTCAGGGACTCGCACTGAAGTACAACTTCGACGAGTCGACGGCGACCCGCACGGGCGGGGCCCTTGCCACGGAAGGCATCGAGGTCCCGGGCCAGCCACGCGAGCTGCGGCTGTGGGTCCAGTCGTCCGGCCATGGCGAGTGGGCGAGTCTGCAGGCGTACGACGGGACCGGGGCGCTGCTGCCGGCCTTCCGCGCGGGCTTCCTCACCTCGACCGGCTGGCAGCAGCTCAGCTTCAGTGTGCCGGCGGGAACGCAGTACCCGTTGACGATCCGGCGCTACTACTCGGCCGAAACCAAGCCCGAGGCGCAGTACAAGGGTGCGCTCGTCATCGACGAGTTGACCGCCCTGGTGCCACCCGATGTCGAGGTCCCACCAGCTCCGAAGGTCGATGATCCGCTGATCGTGCAGAACGGAACGGTCGACGGCGCACCGTGGACGTTCGCGGTGATGTCGGACGCGCAGTTCGTCGCCCGCGATCCCGACAGCGCCCTGGTGAGACAGGCGCGGCGCACCCTGCAGGAGATCCGCGCTAGCAAGCCGGACTTCCTGCTCATCAACGGTGACCTGGTGGACGAGGCCTCCCTCGAGGACTTCGCCCTCGCGAAACGCATTCTCGACGAGGAGTTGGAAGGCGCGCTGCCGTACTACTACGTACCCGGAAACCACGAGGTGATGGGCGGCAGCATCGACAACTTCGAGGCGGCGTTCGGTGTTACGAGCCGAGTGTTCGACCACAAGGGAACCCGGTTCATCACCG
>JBOHED010000675.1:0-3137 GCA_050700915.1 Actinopolymorphaceae bacterium
ACCTCCCACAGCACGATTGAGAAGGCCGTGGCGTAGCAGAAGCCGTACCGCCACTGCAGTCGCAGATCCAGCGTGACGACAGCGCGGAGTGGCCCGGCGAGGGAGGTGCTCATTGCAGCGTCCGTCCAGTGAGATCGATGAAGACGTCTTCCAGGCTGGCCTCCTGGCTGTGCAAGGCCTGCACCTGCCGGTTGCGCACCAACCTCGCGAACGTGTCGTCGTCGGCGAGCGTGTCGAGCGGAAAGTCTTTGTACTGCAACTCCTCGACGGTCGGTGTGCGGTAGCTGACGCGGACCGTGCGGTGGCTGCGGCGCACCTTGTGCTCTTCTGGAGAGTCGAGCGCCGCGATCTGCCCGTCGACGACGAACGCCACCCGGTCACACAGCTGGTCGGCGGTGGTCATGTCGTGCGTGGTGAGGAACACGGTACGACCGTCGGCGCGCAGCTCCTTGATGATCTCCTTGATGATGCGGGCGTTAGCCGGGTCCATGCCCGAGGTTGGCTCGTCGAGAAACAGTAGCCGTGGCTTGTGCAGCAGTGCGCGGACGAACACCAGGCGCATCTGCATGCCCTTGGAGTACTTGCTGACCCGGAGGTTCGCGTGCTCGGCGAGCCCGACCCGGTCCAGCAGCGCCATCGGGTCCTCCTTCTCGCCGGGGTACAGCGAGGCGAAGAACTCCAGATTCTCCAGCCCGGTCAGCTTTTGATAGTGGTTGGGCAGCTCGAACGAGACGCCGATGCGCCGGTAGTACTCCGACTTCCAAGCAGCTGGCGGCTTGCCCCACACGCTGACCTCTCCACCGTGGCCGGAGAGCAGGCCGATGAGGATCTTCTGTGTCGTGGATTTCCCGGCGCCACTGGGCCCGAGGAAACCGAAGACCTCGGCCTCCTCGACGCCGAAGCTCATCCCGCGCACGGCCGGCTCGGCGGACTTCGGATAGGTGAAGGTGAGACTGTCGACAGCCACGACAAGATTGGCAGCGCTCATGACCCAGACTCCGACGGACTGGAGGTTGTCTCCTGGTTCCGCCACCTGGCGTCGATCCGCGCGTACTCGACCTCGAGGAACGCGTACATGTCGCGCATCTGGCGTATCCGCTCGGAGCGTGCGTCACCGCCCCCTTCGTCGAGCCGGTCGAGCATCTCCAGGCCACGGTCGGCCAGCTTGCGCCATTCGGCGGCCTGCTTCGCCTTCTCCTCGGCCTCGTGCAGCCAGAAGCCGGGCCGGAGCCGGTAGTAGGTGCGCCGCGAGCCGGGCTGGGCGTAGCGCTCGACCGCACCCGCCCGGACCAGCATCTGCACCGCCATGCTGATCGACCCGCTGCTGACCTGCAGTGCGGCGGCCAGCTCACTGGCCGACTGATGGGGTGGATCGCAGACCAGCAGCCAGCCGAGTACCCGACCCGGCATCCGCGAAAGCCCCACACCGGCGAAGTAGAAGCCGATCTCCTCGACGTACTCCTGCAAGTCGTCCATGCGGCAAGCAAACCCAATACTGTCCAGAAGTTTCAATAATTTTTGAAACTATCTCACGAGCCGGACGGCTCAGGACCCAGATGTGCGAACGCTGCTGAGGATCGGGCGGGAGGCGTCGACGTCACCTGAGGGTGCGGCGGGTCCGTCGGCGGGTGATGGCAGGTATGACCACCACCAGCAGGAGCAGGAGTCCGAGTGTTGCCGCGACGGTGGTGGCGCCGAGGCGGTCTAGGCCGGCTGACGCCCAGCGCTGTAGGTTCTCGGTTGCGCTGACGAGGGGGTCTGCGACGACGCCGCGGCGCAGGATTCGGAGTTCGTACCAGCCGTAGTAGGCAACGTAGGCGCCGACCAGGATGAGGAGGCCGCCTACGATCCGGTGGGCGCTGGCGCCGGCCCGGCGAACGTGCCGAAGCAGCGAGGTCCGGGCAACTGCCACGGCCACGGCGGCGACACCGACCGTCATGCCCATACCGGCGGCGTACGCCGCGAACAGTCCCACCCCGCTGACCACCGACCCGGCGCGGAAGCTTGATACCACGATCGCGAGGAAGGGTCCGATGGTGCAGCCGATCGATGCAATGGCATACGACGCGCCGAAGCCGACCATCGAGGGCACCGACCGGGTGACCACCGGACCTCTGGGCGCACGGCCGGTCCCAGTGCCGGAGACATTGCCGCGGCGGACCGTGAACGACGGCAAGGTTCGGCCCGCCACCAGCCAGGCACCGCAGGCGACCAGGAGCCCTCCGAGCCCGACGGTGAACCAGGGCAGGTGGCGCTGAATCGATCCAGCCACGGGTGCGACCACCAGCCCGAACAGGCCGAACACCGCCGCGAACCCGGCCGTCATCGCCAGGGTCAGCCCGATCGCGCGACCCACGGCTGCCGTGCGCCCGGGCGAGTCGTCGCCGATGACGAGCAGCGAGAGGTACGCAGGTAGCAGGGCGAATCCGCACGGGTTGATCGCGGCGAGCATGCCCGCAGCCAGGGCGAGCGCGAAGGGCGGCTCGGGCATCGTCGGGTTGTTCTCAGCTTGCGAGCCGGCGAACGTGGGCGGTCAGCTCGTCGGCGTCCAGGCGACCGGCATGGACGATCTTCCCGTCGGCGTCGAGCAGCACCCAGGTGCTCTGCGTGGTGATGTCGAAATGCCGCCACACCGCCCCCTGCGCGTCGGCCAGATGCGGGATGCCGCCGACGCCGGTCTCGGAGACGAACTCATGCATCGCGTCGAGCTTGTCGAGTCCGGCCACTCCGACGATGCTGACCTTGCCTTCGTACGCCTTGGACAGCTTCGTCACGGTCGGTCCCTCATTTCGGCAGATCGGGCACCACGGAGCCCAGAACCACAGGGCGGCGGGTTTGCCGACCAGCGACGCTCCCTCGAACCCGTCACCGTCCAGTGTCGTCGCGGTGAACTGCAGCTGTTCCGGAACCTCGGTCCTCCCCGGCTCGGCGACGGATGGCGAATCGCGTGGTGTCGGGGTGTCCCTCGGCGCTGACGTCGTTGGCGACGGCTTCTCGACGTCCGTACCAGCCGGGTTGGACTCGGCGGGGCCGCAACCGAGAACGGCCAGCGCGACCGCTAGCACGGGCGCTGCGTGGCGGCCGGGTCTGATTCGAGAGATCACTGCTCCACGTGAGGACATCACGCGCCCACGATA
>JBOHED010000676.1:0-6033 GCA_050700915.1 Actinopolymorphaceae bacterium
GAGGTGATGGCGGAGATCCAGTCGGCGGAGGGCATCGCCCGGCGCGGACTTGTCCTGGCGCTGCTCACCGCGCTCAAGCAGGTCTGCAACCATCCGGCGCAGTACCTCCACGAGACCGGACCGCTCGTCGCGAGGTCGGGCAAGCTGGCCGCCCTCGACGAGCTGCTCGACGTCATCCTCGCCGAAGGCGAGTCGGTGCTGATCTTCAGCCAGTACGTCGAGATGTGTCGACTCCTTCAGACCCACCTCGAGGCGCGCGGCGTACCGCTGCTCTTCCTGCACGGCGGACTCGGTGCCAAGAAGCGTGAGCAGCTGGTGGCGGCCTTCCAGGCCGGTGAGGCGCCAGTGTTCCTGCTGTCGCTGAAGGCCGGTGGCGTCGGCCTGACCCTCACTCGCGCCACCCATGTCGTCCACTACGACCGGTGGTGGAATCCCGCGGTCGAGGACCAGGCCACCGACCGGGCGTACCGGATCGGCCAGGATCACCCCGTCCAGGTACACCGGCTGGTCGCCGAGGGCACCCTCGAGGACCGGATCGCGACCGTGATCAACGCCAAGCGTGACCTGGCCGAGTCCGTGGTGGGGACGGGCGAGGCGTGGCTGGCCGAGTTGAGCGACGCCGAGTTGGCGGACCTGGTCGAGCTGGGCAGCGTGGTCGAGTCGGACGGAGCCTCATGAACGTGACGCCGCAGCCGTGGTGGGCCGACCGCAACGAGGAGGACCACCGGCCGCCGACGGCTCATGGGCGCGGCAGCCGACGGGCGTTCGGCCAGACCTGGTGGGGCGGCGAGTGGGTCAGCGCGCTCGAGAACCGAGCCGGCCTCGACACGGGCAGGCTGTCCCGGGGCCGGTCCTACGCCCGCCGCGGCGCTGTCGCACGCCTCACGGTCGCGCCGGGGCTCGTCATGGCCTCGGTCCAGGGCAGCCGCGCCCTGCCCTACACCGTCACCGTCCGGGTCGCGACCTTCACCGCCGACGAGTGGGAGCGGGTACTCGACGCGATAGCAGCTCAGATCGGCCGGGTGGCGGCGCTACTCGACGGCGAGCTCCCGCCGGAGGTGGTGGACGACGTGGCCGGCACGGGCCTCGGACTACTGCCGGGACCAGGCGAGGTCCAGCCCCGGTGTTCGTGCCCGGACGTCGGCGATCCCTGCAAGCACGCGGCTGCCGTGTGCTACCTGGTCGCCGACGCGATGGACGAGGACCCGTTCGCCGTCCTGCTCCTGCGCGGTCGGCCACGTGGTGAGGTGTTGACTGCCCTGCGGGAACGCCGGGCGCACCCGGGCGGACGTGGGTCCACCGGCGATTCGGCGACGGTGCCGGGGGCGGCCCGAGCCGACGGAGCCACGGCGAATACCGGTGTCGTCGCCCGGGACGCCTACGCACCATCGAGCGACACTCGCCCGGACATCCCCGTCCCGCCGCTGCCACCTGACCGGCCCGGGCAGCCCGTCCCGGTCGGCGTCGATCCGCCGCCGGGGTCAGGTATCGATCCGGAGGCCCTTCGGCTGCTGGCCGCCGCGGCCGCCCGTCGGGCCTGGCAGCGCGCCACCGCCGACGTGCCGGCTAGCTCGACGCCTCCGCACGAGTAGCCCGGTCGACTCCGGTCACCGTCGGGAGGACGAACGAACCGGATGCCGTCTCCGGCCGAGCCCGGAGATAGCCGCGAACCCGGGCGAGCACCTGGGCGCGCTCGTCCTCGGCCATGACGATCAGCGACGACCGGGTGGCCATCCGGGCCACGAAGGCGCCGGTCGTCAACTCCTGCGGGTGCGCGAACTCGCTTCGCTCGGGCGTGCCGAACCCCTCGTGCTCGGCGAAGATGGTGGCGTCCTCCTGCCACGTCAGCAGGTCGCGAGGGAGCACCGACACCTCGGCGAGGCCGGCCACCCAGGACACGCGGACGTCCTCGAGGTTCCACAGCGCGGCGACGACGCCACCGGGCCGGAGAACCCGTCCGATCTCACCCATCGCCTCGTCCATGTCGAACCAGTGGAACGCCTGGCCGGCAACCACCGCGTCGAACGCCGCGTCCGGCGCCGGGATCAGCTCGGCGCGCCCGCTCAACGTCTGGACGCCCGGCAAGCGCCGGCTCAGCTCCGCGAGCATCGCCGGATCGGGATCGACCGCGACGACCTCCGCCCCCTGAGCGGCGAGGACCTCGGTGAGCTTGCCGGTGCCTGCCGCGAGGTCGAGGACGGCAACCCCGCGTAGGTTGGCCGCTCCGCTGTCGGTGACCGGGGCGAGCGCCCAGCGCACCGCGTCGACCGGGTAGCCGGGGCGGTGCTGCGCGTACGCCACGGCCCTGGTTCCGAACGACGTCGACCGGGAGGGTGGTTCGGCGGCGTCGCCTCGCGCGTTCTCGATGGTCTCCACGTCAGCCAACGTAGCCGAGTCCGCCTGGCCGTCAGGACCTGTGGGCCGTGGCGGTGCCGGTACCGGTGCCCCGGCGTACGACCTCGAATGCCACTACGGCGGCCGCACTGGCGACGTTGAGCGACTCCACGGCTCCCGGCATCGGAATGCGTACCCACTCGCCGACGTGCCGCCGCACGTCCGCGGTGACGCCCGTGGTCTCGCTGCCGAGCACGAAGGCGACATGGGTGGGCAGCGGCAGGTCGAACAGAGTCACCGGTGCGTCGGCGGCGAGCCCGACGACGGCATACCCGGTGTCGACCAAGCGTTCGGCTGCCTCCGATGCCGTCTCGCAGCGCAGGATGGGGGCACGGAACGCCACCCCGGCCGACGCCTTGACCACCAGCGGATCGATGCCGGCGACCCCGCGATGCGGTACGACGACGCCGTCAAGCCCGGCGGCCGTGGCCGTCCGCAGAATCATGCCCACGTTGGCGGGTGTCGTGATCCCGTCGAGCAGCAGGATGGTCCGCGGTCGTTCGTGGTGGCGCCGGTCGAGCGCCGCCGCGAGCGACCGCATCTGGGGTGCCACCACGTCGGCAAGGACGCCGTTGTCGTGGCGCGGGCTGCCGGTCAGCAGCGAGATCCGGGAGGCCGCGGCACGGACGACCGGCACCTGCCGCGCTTCCGCCGCCGCCACGATCTCGCGTACGGACGGACCCCGCGCGCCCTCGGCCACCATCACCTTGTCGAGGGCAAGCAGGTCGTCGGCCAAGGCGGCGAGGACCGGCCGGAACCCGTACACCGTCACGAACCTGTCCTTCGGCGACTCGTCATCCCGCACGCCGGCCAGTCTCCCCCGCCCGGCCGACGGTGCGCAGTCCGACCCGGCGGCGGCTACGCGTCGAGCGGGAGGCGGACGGGCTGGCCGGTCTCCATCGACTGGTACGCGGCGAACGCGATCTCGGTGGCGCGGTAGCCGTCCCAGCCGTCGGGGCTCGGCGCCCGGTCCTCGCGGATCGCGGCGAGGAACTCCTCCAGCATGCCGGCGTCGGCGCTGGAACCCCACGGCACCTGCGCGACGTCCTGACCACCGGTGCGTCCCGGCCCATCGTGGTAGGACGTCAGCGTCTGGGCGAACGCGTCCGCCGTCGCCACGCCGTCGTCGCCGACCAGTTCCAGCGTCACGCCGCCCCAGGTGGTGAAGGACTTCGGCCGGCTCCAGCTGCAGTCGATCGTCGCGACCGTCCCGTCGGCGAAGGTCACGGCGATGTTGCCGGCCGTCTCCACCGGCAGGTCGGGGTAGAGGATCCGGTTGGTCTGGGCGTAGACCTCGACCGCCTCGCAGCCGAGGATCCAGCGCATCAGGTCGGCCACGTGCACGGTGTGGTCCATGACGGCCCCACCGCCGGCCAGCTCCGGGTCGACGAACCATCCGCCCGGCATGGTGCCCGGATTGGTCCCGGCGATGCCGTGGATCCGGCCGAGGTCGCCGTCACGAGCGAGCCGTTCCAGTCGCGCGATGGGGAGCGAGAAGCGCACCGGGAAGGCCGTCATCAGGCGTACCCCCGCTGCCTCACAGGCCGCGATCATGGCCCTGCTGTCGGCGAGCGACGTGGCGAGCGGCTTCTCGCAGAGTACGTGTGCACCCGCCGCGGCGGCCTGCTCGGTGAGGACGCGGTGGCCGGCGTTCTCCGAGCAGATGACCGCGGCGTCGAGGCCCCAGTCGAGCAGTTCGGCGTACGACGGTACGAACGGGACTCCGTGCTGGTCGGCGATCCGCTTACCGCGCTGGGCGTCCTCGTCGGCGACCCGCAGCTCGATGTCGGACCGGCCGGCCAGCAGCGAGGCGTAGCCCGCACCGTGCAGGTGGGCGAAGGACAGGATGCCGACCTTCAACGGCCGCTGTTCCTTGAGTTCCGGGGCGGTCGTCATGACGTCGCCACCTCCACCTGCTGTGTCGCGGACACGGACGCGGGAGCGCTGCCCGGAGAGGGTTCGGGTCCGACCGGCAACTCGATCGCCCGCCCGGTCTCGGCGGACTCCACGGCGGCGAGGGCGATCGCGAGGGCGGCGCGGCCGTCCTCCGCACTCACCCGCGGCGCGGGGCCGCCGCGCATCGCGGCGAGGAACTCCCGGAGCTCGCCGGTCCACGGATCCTCGTCGACCATCATGCCGGCAGAGCGCGCCAGCTCCGGCGGCGCAGTGCGGAGAGCGGCGCGCTGGTCTGTGGCGTACTCCAGCAGCCCTTCGCTCCCGGCCAGCTCGAAGCTGGTCCGGAACGGCACGCCCGTGCGGGCCCACGACGCGGTGAGATGCGTGACCGCCCCGCTCGCGTGGGTGAGGATCGCGTACGCATGGGTCGGCCCGTTCTGCGGTCCCGCCGGTCGGAGGGTGCGGGCGTAGACCCGGACGACCTCGCCGGCGATCCACCGGGCGTAGTCGATGTCGTGGATCATCACGTCGCAGATGATCCCGCCGGACCGGGCCAGGTCGTGGTACCAGCGGTCGGCGCCCGGCATGCCGCCCTCTCGGCTGAGACGGAGCACCGCGGGTTGCCCGATCCGGCCGGCGGCGACCGCTGCCTGCGCGGCGGCGTACTCGGCGAAGAACCGCACCACCTGCGCCACGTGCAGGTCGACGCCGGCCTCCCGGGCGGCTGCGATCAGCTCGTCCGCCTCTGCGACCGTACGGGTCAGCGGCTTCTCACACACCACCGCCCGGCCGGCCCGGACGGCGCCCAGCGCGAGGGTGGCATGGGAGTCGGTCGGTGTGCAGACATCGACCACGTCGACGGCCGAGTAGAGCGCGTCCAGGTCGTCATGGACGACGACGCCCTCGTCGCGGGCACGGTCCCGTGCCTCTGCCACGCCGTCGTAGCCGTGCACCTCGAGGCCCAACCGCCGCCAGCCGGCGACGTGGATGCCTCCGATGCCGCCCAAGCCGACGACACCAACGCGAGAAACCTTCACCGGAGCGGATCCCTTCGCCCGAGACCATATTTCCCAAGGACAAAATTTCGTACGACCATATGCCTAACGTCCCGACGCGCTGGTGGGAAGCCCCCTCTCGTACCGCGCAACACCGGTCCGCCCTGCTCATTCCGCGCTGGAAACGGCGGACGGAGCGGCGAGGAGGGGCAGCCGTGCGAGTACGCCGGGGAGCGGCCCGACCGCCACCACGCCGAGCCGGCGGGTCGCCCGGGTCAAGGCGACGTAGAGATCACCGGCGCCGCGCGCGCACTCCGCCAGCATGCCGCCCGGGTCGACCACGATCACCGCGTCGAACTCCAGGCCCTTCGTCTGCTGCACCGTCAGGACCGCCACTCTCGAGTCCAGCACCGAGGCGGTGCCGCCTGCAGCGCTGCCGGGGGCGAACGAGTCGAGCGCAGCCGTGACCTCGGCCAGGCGCGCGGAGGGTACGACGACCGCGGCGCGTCCGGCTCCGGCCAGGTCCTCGCTCCCGTCCTCGGCGGGTTCGGCGACCGCGGCGAGCTCCGCCGCCACCAGGTCCGGGAGGACGCCTGCCAGCTCGCCCACTCCGACCTGCCGACACCACGGCGGCATGCCGTCCCGGACGGAGCGCGGCGGTTCCACCTCGGGATCGATCGCGGCCAGCACGTCCCCGGCCAGGGACATGATCTGCTTCGGCGTGCGGTAGTTGACGGTGAGGCGTTCC
>JBOHED010000677.1:0-2966 GCA_050700915.1 Actinopolymorphaceae bacterium
GAATAGAACGTGATCTCACCGGTATATCGCCCGTCCGCGACGGCCATGCGGGTCGCGATCACCAGATCCGCACCCAGCATTCTGCCGATGGGTTCGACGACTTCCTGGCCCGAGGTCGAGACGATGACGACCTCGCGCCCGGCGGAACGGTGTTCGTTGATGAGGGTCACGGCTTCGGCATAGACCAGCGGTGCAACGACATTGTGCAAAGTGTCGGCAACAATGTCCTTGACGACGCTGACGTCCCAGTTCGCGACGAGGCGTGAGAGATGGGAACGCAACTTCTCCATCTGATCGTGGTCGGCGCCGCCAAGCAGGTAGACGAACTGCGCATATGCCGAACGCACGACAGTACGCCGGTTGATCAGGCCACCCTCGTAGAAGGACCGGCTGAACGCGAGAGTGCTCGATCTGGCGAGGATCGTCTTGTCCAGGTCGAAGAATGCCGCGGTCGGGTGCCCGGAGGAGGTCCCGTCGGGGTGCGGGTCTGCGTTGGTCATCGTTCCTGAGCTTAGGCGGCAACGAAAATCCCGGTGCGGGATTGCCGGACATTCCCACCCAACCGGTGCGTATCCGGTGGCTGACGGCAGCCGATTCGGGTCTCAATACCCTACGGGGATTGGCGAGTCGCCGCGTCGTGGGTCACACTGAAGGGAGCCCGTGAGAGTTTTGACGGCTCTCGAGAAGGGAAACTGATTTCTCAGCGGCTCACCCGCCGCTGGTGCCGGCCCCTCGCTTCGCGCGAGTCGCGGCCAGGGACAGCCCCCGCTCTCCCCCCCGGCGGGGGCTGTCGCCTATCTACCCTCGAGTCTCCCGCTCTCAGCAGACCGCCGAAGCCGGATGAAGGTCGCGGTCGTCGTCGGGCGTCTCCTTCTCCTCTCTCGTGCACTCGTCGTTTGACGCCACGCGTTCGGGCAGAACTTGTCCACAGCTGCCGGATCGGCGAGGTCATCCACAGCCGCCGAGTTCGTCGTGGTGGCGTCCATCCCTGCGAGCGATCGTGGATCCACGCGAGATCGGGAACGCCGTTCGCACACGCCGCGGTGTTCGCCCCTCGCGGCTCCACGACTCCACCACCCGATCACCGCGTGAAGGGCTCCCTGATGCTCGCGATCCCTCCTGGATACCGCCCGCTCGCCGTCACCGCTGATGACGCGCTCCTCGATGACCTCGTTCGGCTCGCCGCTGCCGCGGGTGCCGCTCTGGATGTGACGCCCGACGCCGGTGCTGCCCGGCGGATGTGGGCAGGCGCCCCCCTCGTCCTCGTGGGTGCCGACCTTGCCGGCGACCTGGCCCGAACTTCACCCGTTCGGCGGCAGGATGTCATCGTCGTCGCACGGTCCCTCGACGACCAGACGCTGTGGCAGTGTGCGGTCGAGCTCGGCGCCGAGCATGTCGTCCAGGTGCAGGAGGCGGAAGCGTGGCTCGTCACGCGAATCGCCGATGCTGCCGAGGGGACGGTCCGGGAGGCGCACACCATCGGCGTCGTCGGTGGCCGTGGCGGTGCGGGCGCGTCGACTCTGGCCGCTGCCCTCGCCGTGACAGGCGCTCGCCAGGGGTTGGCGAGCTTTCTCCTCGACGGCGATCCGCTCGGTGGCGGCCTCGAGCTCGTGGTCGGTGGCGAGGACACCGCGGGGATGCGCTGGCCCGAGCTCGTCGCCAGCGAAGGTCGTATGAGCGCCGGAGCGTTGCGTTCGGCCCTGCCGCGACTGGGCGATCTCGTCGTCCTGTCCTGGGACCGCGGCGACCTCTCGGCGGTGCCGTCCGCGGCCATGCGCTCGGTGCTGGCCGCCGCCCGGCGAGGGGGCGATCTCGTGGTCCTCGACCTGCCGCGCTACCTCGACGAGGCGACCGAGGAGGCACTCTCCCGCTGCATGACCGTTCTGCTGGTCGTCCCCGCTCAGGTGCGCGCTGTAGCGGCGGCCGCGAGAGTGGCGAAACCCCTTGCCACGCACGTGTCCGACATCGGAGTGGTGGTCCGGGGCCCCTCACCTGCGGGCCTCGACGGCCAGATCATCGCCGAGGCGCTCGACCTTCGGCTCGCCGGCGAGGTGGCACCTGAGCCGCGGCTCGATCTCATCCTGGAGCGCGGCGAGGCTCCGGCCGCGCGCGGGAAGGGTCCGCTCGCTCGGCTGTGTCGTCGGCTCCTCGTCGATCTCGGGGTGGAGCCGTTCGGTCGTAGGGGTGCAGCCGCATGAGTGCGAGGAGCCCCCGCGGAGGTACGCCGAGGGACGAGGTGTGCCGGAGTGAGGCACCGCAGCGGTCATGCGAAAGGGAAACAGCATGACAAATTCTCCGGATGTCGACTCGAGCTTGCTCGACCGGGTGCGTGGCGTCCTTGCCTCCCAGGACGCGCCGCCGACGCCGGCGCGTGTGGTCTCGGCACTGCGCGCGGAGGGTCACCTGCTGGGTGATGCCGCGGTGCTGCGGATCGGTGCCGAACTCAGCCGGGACATCGCCGGGGCCGGGCCTCTCGACGATCTGCTCGCGGAGCCCGGGGTCACCGATGTCCTCGTGCACGGGCCGCAGCAGGTCTGGGCGGACCGCGGTGCCGGACTCGAACCCTGTCCGATCGGTTTCGACGACGACGCGGCCGTACGCCGGCTCGCCCAGCGACTGGCCAACTCCGCCGGCCGGCGGCTCGACGACGCCACTCCGTACGTCGATGCCCGCCTGCCCGACGGGACGCGCTTCCACGCTGTCCTCGCACCCGTGTCGACGGGCGGCACCTGCATCTCGTTGCGGGTGCCGAGGCGACGGGTTTTCACCCTCGACGAACTCGCCGCCGAGCGCTCCTTACCAGCTGAGGGCGCCGAACTGCTGGCGCGCATGGTCCAGGAACGGTTGGCCTATCTCATCTCGGGTGGTACGGGCGCCGGCAAGACGACCTTGCTCGCCACGCTGTTGTCGCAGGTGCCTGCGCACGAACGCCTCGTCCTGGTGGAGGAAGCGAGCGAGCTCGAACC
>JBOHED010000678.1:0-3712 GCA_050700915.1 Actinopolymorphaceae bacterium
AATCCAGTCCGTGGTGCGACGACGCCCAATTGTTTCCGCTCGAGCCGAAGCGCCCGGTGAGGTGGTACGACTTCAACGGAAGAACCCAGTCGGGCCTCTTCGCCGCCTTCACCGCCGCAATTCTCTTCGCTGCAGCCTTCTTCGTGGCAGCCTTCTTCGTGGCAGCCATCTTCGCGGCAGTCTTCGCTTTCTTCGCGGCAGCTTTCTTCGCGGCAGCCTTCTTCGCGGCCGGCTTCTTCGCGGCCGGCTTCTTCGCGAGACGCTCCGCCTGCTGGCGGTTGACCCGCGTCCGGGCAACCTCGCGTGCGGGCTGGACGTCTGCTTTTGCGGCCCGTTCGGCCGCGGTGGCGGCCACCGGTTCCGGTGCCGCGGATGTTCCACCGACGGCCAGAGCCGTACCCACACCAGCGCCACACACCGCCACTGCCGTCGCCACCATCGTCAACGGGATCTTTCGCCACCGAAAGGTCCACAGAGAGCGAATACGCCGCAGAAAGGACTCCACAACCGATACCTCGAAAACCTAGACGGCACACCACATCGCACGTTCGACATG
Organism: Actinopolymorphaceae bacterium; assembly: GCA_050700915.1. GTDB lineage: Bacteria > Actinomycetota > Actinomycetes > Propionibacteriales > Actinopolymorphaceae > Thermasporomyces. Next base: position 557 of record JBOHED010000678.1, read on the forward strand.
CGAAAAGTGACCGTGCCCAGCGGAGGGCGTGGGGTTGCCAATGAAACGGCAGTCTTCGACCGCGCCCCCGCGTTTTGACCGGCGCCCAGACGGATTTGCTCTGGCCCGGTGAGGCAACGGGTGCACCTCGTCGACACCGACCTGGCGTCGAATTCAGCTCACCGGCCGCAGACAGTCCTAACAGAGGGCTTTTCGTCATGCCAGCCCAGACCGCTGACCGATCTACGACTCCCGCTCGTAGTCGGTGTCGAAAACCCATGCGTTAAAGTCGGTCGTCGCGACCCGAAATCAGCGGCGTCGACAATTTCCGATGACGAAATATCCCCGCCTGGCAGCGCACAGCCGTTCATCCAGGCCCGCGTGGTGTGAATGGATGAATAGCTGCATTTATCTGTTACGTACGAATCGGCCGCGGTACTCGCGCGCAGCCGTACGATGATCCGTAGGAGGACAATTGTCGGCGTGACACGGATCACAGGACGTCGACTCCATTTCTCTCACCACAACGCAGTTTTCTGGCAACCTCCGGAAAGGGCGGCGGGATGCCCCGATTTGGACAGCTCGAGGAACAGGTCATGCTTCGCGTGTGGGCCGCCGACCACCCGGTTCAGGTGCGCGAGGTCCGGGAAGCTCTGTTACCTGACCGCAAGCTCGCACACACCACCGTGATGACCGTCCTCGACAAGCTGTTTCGCAAGGGCTGGCTACGCCGCGAGACCAATGGGCGTGCCTACCGCTATTCACCGGTCATGTCCCGGGAGTCCTACACCGCCGCACTCATGCACGAGGCGTGGTCGGCAGCGGAGAACCCGGCGGCCGCTCTCGTCTACTTCATCGAAGCGATGAGCGGTGACCAGCTCGACGCGCTCCGTGACGCGCTCCGCGTCGTCCTTCCCGCACCGACCGGCACCTCCGACCACTGAGGAGGCGTACGCACGCACGCGGACGCCTACGGTCGGGCGGCCCCACGGGCCTTCGTTGCGGCGTCCTCCGCACCACGGGCAAGACCTGCCAGATACTCGCGGCGGCTCGCTTCGGCCGCATGGACGTCGCGTCGGTCCTTCACCACGCGCGCCGGCACTCCCGCGACGATCGCGTAGTCGGGTATCTCGCCACGGACGACCGCATGGGCACCGACCACGACACCAGTTCCGACGCGGCTGCCGCGAAGTACTGTCGCCTTCGTTCCCAGCCAGCAGTTCGGGCCGATGCGTACGGGAGACTTCACCAGCCCCTGGTCCTTGATGGGGGCCGCGAGGTCGTCGGTCACATGGTCGAAGTCGACGACATAGCACCAGTCCGCGACCAGGCCCCCGGCGCCGATCTCGACGTCGAGATAGCAGTTGACCGTCACGTCGCGGCCGAACACACACTTCTCACCGACCCGAAGGGTTCCCTCGTGGGCGTGCAACCGGGTGCCGTCGCCCAGGTGCACGAAGCGCCCGAGCACCAGGCGCCCGTATCCCTTGCGTACGTGAAGATCTACGCGTCGACCGAGGAACACGAACCCTTCGGTGATGACATCACGATGTCTGATCCGCAGCAGCAGGAAGCGCCAGTAGCGCACGAGGTGGTACGGCGTGAACGCACGATGGCGGATGATCCACCGCAGGCTCGCGAGAGTGAGGAACCTGGCCTGGCGCGGATCTCGGACGCGGCGTCGCACGGCCCGACCCTACGACGCCGGCTCCGCATTCGACCGCGCGACACGATGGACAATGAGCAAGGGCCCGCGGGGAACGTTCCCGCGGGCCCTCGACCAAGAGCGGTTACTCCTCCTGGTGGTCTAGCTCACATAGTTATGGACGTGGTCAGACAGTGCGGACGTTCTCCGCCTGCGGCCCCTTCGGGCCCTGCACGACGTCGAACTCCACACGCTGGTCCTCGTCCAGGCTGCGGTAGCCGTCGGCGACGATCGCGGAAAAGTGGACGAAGACGTCCTGACCGCCGTCGACGGAGATGAAGCCGAAGCCCTTGTCAGCGTTGAACCACTTGACGGTCCCTTGCGCCATGTTCCTTATTTCCCCTCGCGGAGACGTTGGTGCAGTGCCCGAACCTCACGAGCACCGAGTCGCCACGGGGGTCCTATCCCCGCGTGTCGAATCCCGCGGACGAAGAGTTTGACGCGGCCGGTCACAGGAGGCTGTCACCGGCGCACATTGCACACTTCGACGTACGTCTTGTCGAAACGACGAACGACCGCCGAGGACGGTACCACGGGTGAGCGCCCTGTGACCATGGGTCCCGTTTGCCCGTTAGCGCCGAAATCTCCCGTTAAGGTCGTACGCCAGTGATCGACACGTTGTAGTACAGCTCGTCCGGGACGACCGGCTTCAGCCAGCTGTCGAGGATGCAGAGCCGTTGCCAACCGCGGTAGGCGAAGCTGGCCCAGCCCCATCCCAGGCGTCCGGGCTTGACGGCGTGTTCGAAGGTGCGGACGGGCCATCCGAACCACGCGGCGGTGAGCTCGTCGGTGACCGTACGCACGTCCGTCGCACCGGCTCGGGAAGCCATCCGCGCGAGCGTGTCGGGGTCGAAGGTGTGCAGGTCGACGACCGCCTCCAACGCGGCGGCGCGGGACGACTCATCGAGTTCCTCCTGCGGCCGCGCCCACGCCTCGCGCAGGGCCGGCAGCCGGGTCACCCGCGTCGCCGCCCACCAGGTCGCCTGGGACAGCTTGCGGGCGATCCGGTCGCCGTACCTCGTCGGCTCCCCGCAGATCACGAACCGGCCCCCCGGCTTGAGGACCCGCAGCATCTCCCGGAACGCCTCCTCGACGTCGGGGATGTGGTGGATGACCGCATGCCCGATCACCAGGTCGAACGTCTCGTCCGGATAGGGCAGCCATTCCGCATCGGCCACCCGGCCCTCGACCTCGAAGCCCAACCGGCGGGCGTTCCGCTTGGTCGCCTCGACCATGCCGGGCGACAGGTCGGTGACGTGTGCGGCCTCCAGAACGCCTGCCTGCTTGAGGTTCAGCGTAAAGAAGCCCGTGCCGCAACCGACTTCGAGCGATGTTGCATAGGGCCAACCACCCGCGCCTGCGACGGCGACGAAACGGTCGCGGGCATAGCTGATGCAGCGTTCGTCGAACGAGATCGACCACTTGTCGTCGTAGGTCTGCGCCTCCCAGTCGTGGTAGAGGATGTTGGCCAG
>JBOHED010000679.1:0-18540 GCA_050700915.1 Actinopolymorphaceae bacterium
TAGGTGATGCCCTCGGCCGCTGGCTGGGTGCCGGACACGCTCATGCCTCCGAAGAGTTGGGGTGGGAGCGAATCAAGGCTACCAACTCCTCGGCCGCAGTATGGACATCGGTGTTGACAATCGTGACGTCGAACTCCTTCTCGGCGGCAATCTCCGCGCGTGCGGTCTCGAGCCGACGCGCCTGCTCCTCGGCGGTCTCCGTCCCACGACCGGTGAGACGGTGTACCAGTTCGTCCCAGTCTGGCGGAGCCAGGAAGACGAACTGGGCGTCGGGCTTCGTCTGGCGTACCTGTCGGGCACCCTGCAGATCGATCTCCAGCAGCGCGGGCCGGCCGCTCTCCAGCCGTTCGAGAACGGGGCGCCGAGGAGTTCCCGACCGCTGCGACCCGTGGACGGTCGCCCATTCCAGGAACGCATCGGCGGCGATCATCCGGTCGAACTCCTCATCGGAGACGAACCAGTAGTGCAGGCCATGGACCTCGCCGGGCCTGGGCTGGCGGGTGGTCACGGACACCGAGATCCAGATCTCCGGATGATGTGCACGGATGTATGCGGCGACGGTGCCTTTGCCGACCGCCGTGGGGCCCGCGAGCACCGTGAGCCGCGCCAGCCGGGTATCAGCGGCGGGCGCCTCGGGGGTCCCGTCGTGCACGGTCTCAGGATTCGCCGAACTCACGCTTCAGCGCAGCCACTTGGTTGGCTCCGAGCCCGCGCACGCGGCGAGTCTCGGAAATACCGATGCGTTCCATGATCTGGCGCGCCCGCACTTTGCCCACGCCGGGCATCGCGCAGAGCAGGTCGTGGACCCGCATCTTGCCGATCACTTCGTTGGAGTCCTGCCCTGCGCCGACGACGTCGCCCAGCGAGGCGCCGGAGTTCTTGAGGCGGTTCTTCACCTCGGCACGCTCTCGGCGGGCCTCTGCGGCCTTCTCCAGGGCGGCCTGGCGAGCTTCTGGGGTCAGGTGAGGTAGCGGCACGGACAGTCACCTCGAGGATGTACGACGGGTCGTAGGTGCGGCGATTCTTCCTGGACGGACATATCGCCCGGTCAGCGGGGTCCACCCAGCCCTCCACCCACTGCCACAACCACCTGCGGGAGTGCTGGCACGACCTCGCCGAACGTGCACGATGAAGGCGAACCTACCCAGGTCGGACCTCCGCAGCAAACAGGGGGCCGTGTCGGACGTCAGGGGACCTCGAGGTTGCAGCGTTGCCTGGCGTCTGCCGAGACGGCGTTGACGGCTTCTTCCGCCGCTTGGCGGTTCTGCTCCAGCTGTGCCTTGTCGGCATTGCCTGGGTCGTCCACGGCCGCGCGGGTGGCCTTCATCGTCGTGGCGAGCGTGACCCAGTGCTCTTTGATCTCATCAGGTGCGGCCTCGCCGGCCTTGTCCAGCTGTCTCGAGAGCGCTGCGTACCCCTTGTCGTCGGAGGGATCGGTGCTCGCGAGGTCGACCCCCTCGGTGAGGACGTCGCAGTAGGCGGCGTCCTGTCCGCTGCAGGCGACGAGCGCACTCAACGCCAGGCCGAGTGCGCACACGACCGCTGCCCCACGTCGCCGCACTGAACCTCGGCGCACTGAACCTCGGCGCACTGAACCTCGCCGCACGGGCATCTCCTCCCATACCGGACAGCAGTGCGCATATGACGCCGTGGGCGCGGGTGATGGTTCCTAGATCCCGTGGGGCGTACGCCGCCCGACGGACCGCTCAGCCAGGCTGGGTACGCCCGTACGCGACGAACGGCGGGTTCTCGAACCCCGGTTTGCCGTATTCGAGCGGCGGTCCGGCCGCGGCCCGTACCGTGCCGCCCGCCGCCCGGACCACGGCGTGGCCGGCGGCGATGTCCCATTCCATCGTCCGACCGAACCGCGGATAGACGTCCGCGGCGCCTTCGGCGATGCGGCAGAACTTCAGTGAGCTCCCCGCCTGGACGAACGACGACACCCGCAGGTCGGCCAGCCAGTTCTCGGTGTCCGGATCCAGGTGGCTGCGGCTCACGAGGGCACGGAAGCCCTCGTCGGGTGCGGGCACGGCCTCGAGCGGTCGGCTGCCTTCGGCGTCGGTCCGCTCGGCCAGACCGGGCGCTCCGACATAGGTGAGCCCGATCGCCGGCGCGTGGACGACGCCGAGTACTGGTAAGCCGCCCTCGACGAGGGCGATGTTGACCGTGAACTCACCGTTGCGGGACAGGAACTCCTTCGTACCGTCAAGGGGGTCGACCAACCAGAAGGCTGTCCCCAGCTCGGCAGGGATCCGGCCGGCGGCGACGCTCTCCTCCGCGACGACGGGGATGTCTGGCGCCAACTCGGCGAGCCCGGCCAGGATCACCGCCTCAGCGCGGACGTCGGCTTCCGTGACCGGCGTCCGGTCGGCCTTTTCCCGCGTGCCTTGATCGTCGGCGGCGTAGACCTCGAGGATGACCTCGCCGGCCTTCAGCGCGAGCTTGCGAACAGGGTCGACCAGTGCGGCGGTGGTGGCAGACATGCCGCCCATGGTGTCAGAACCCCTTGTGCGGGGCGCGTGGCCATGTGGACGACTGCGTGGTGCGTGCGTACGGCCGTGGGTGTCAGGTGAAGACGGCGGCAAGCTCTTCCGCTGTGCGTGCGGCCGCTTCGCGGAGTCCCTGCGCGGACGGCCCGGCCTGGAGAAGTCCGCGGGAGGTGGCCGGCAGGACGTGGGGCAGACCCGCCCCGAAGATCCGTTGCAGGTCGGCGGCCGTACCGCCCTGGGCGCCGAAGCCCGGCGCGAGGATGGGCCCGTTGAGCCGGGCGAAGTCCTCCCCGGTCTCCCCCACCGTGGCTCCGACGACCACACCGACAGAGCCCAACGGGTCGGCTCCGGCGTTCGCGGCGGCGACCCGGTCGAGAAGGCTCCCGGCGACCGTGCGTCCGTCCGGCTGCCGGGCCGCCTGGACCTCTGGTCCCTCGGGGTTGGACGTCAGCGCGAGGACGAAGACACCGCAGCCGTTGCGGTCGGCACTGTCGAAGAACGGCCGCAGGGACTCGTACCCCAGGTAGGGGTGCGCGGTCACGGCGTCGACGAACAACGGAGAGGACGGTTCGAGATAGGCGTCGGCGTACGCCCGGACGGTGGAGCCGATGTCACCGCGCTTGCCGTCCAACAGCACGATCGCTCCGGCCTCGCGCGAGACGGCGATCACCTGCTCGAGGACGGCGATGCCGAGGCTGCCGTGGCGTTCGAAGAACGCCGACTGCGGCTTGACCACCGAAACGTGGGGGGCGAGCGCCTCCGTGGCAGTGAGAGCGAAGCGTTCGAGACCGCTCGGGTCGTCGGGCAGGTCCCAGGCCGCCAGCAGCGACGGATGCGGGTCGATGCCCGCGCACAAGGGTCCGCGCGCGTCCACGGCAGCGTGCAGCCTGGTCCCGAACGGCGTCACGTCCGATCCCACTGTGCGGGCCTCCTCGAGGATCTGTCGGCTCACTGGTCCTCCCCTAGGGGGTGTCTGATGCTCGTGCCCAGTCCTGCAACGACCGTACGCCGATCTCACCGGCCCGCAGCGCCTCGATCCCCTGCACCGCGGCAGCCAGACCCTGCACCGTGGTGATGCAGGCGATGCTGCCCATGACGGCCGCGGTCCGGATCTCGTAGCCGTCGATGCGCGGACTGCCGCCGGACGTGGTGCCGCGCGGGGTGTTGACGATGAGGTCCACCTCGCCGTCGATGATCCGCTGGACGATGGTGGGTTCGCCTGCCGGGCCGGGTCCCTGCGTCGCCTTGCGGACGACGGTGGCGACGACGCCGTTGCGGCGCAGCACAGCAGCGGTTCCTTCCGTCGCGAGGATCTCGAAGCCGAGGTCGGCGAGCCGCTTGACCGGAAAGATCATGTGCCGCTTGTCGCGGTTTGCCACGGAGACGAAGACCCGCCCCTTGGTGGGCAGCGCTCCGCCGTAGGCGCCTGCCTGCGACTTCGCGAACGCGACGCCGAAGCCGGCGTCGATGCCCATGACCTCGCCGGTCGAACGCATCTCGGGGCCGAGGAGGGTGTCGACGGTGCGGCCGTCGGGGGTACGGAAGCGGTTGAACGGCATGACGGCTTCCTTGACCGCGATGGGGGCGGTGGGTGGGAGGTGGCCGCCGTCGCCGGTCGCCGGCAGCAGACCCTCGGCCCGGAGGTCGGCGATGGTGGCGCCGAGCATGACCCGGGCCGCTGCCTTGGCCAACGGGGTCGCGGTGGCCTTCGAGACGAACGGGACCGTGCGCGAGGCCCTCGGGTTGGCTTCGAGGACGTAGAGCACGTCTCCTGCGAGTGCGTACTGCACGTTGAGCAGGCCGCGGACCCCGACGCCGCGGGCGATTCCCTGCGTCGAGACGCGGATCCGGTCGATCTCCTCCCGACCGAGGGTGATCGGCGGCAGGGCGCAGGCCGAGTCGCCGGAGTGGATGCCCGCCTCCTCGATGTGCTCCATCACCCCGCCGAGGAAGAGTTCCTCGCCGTCGTGGAGCGCGTCGACGTCGATCTCGACCGCGTCGTCGAGGAACCGGTCGACGAGGACCGGATGCTCGGGTGAGATCGCCGTCGCCCGGGCGATGTAGGACTCCAGCGCCTCGTCGTCGTAGACGATCTCCATGCCCCGCCCGCCGAGAACGTACGAAGGACGCACGAGCACCGGGAACCCGATCTCGTCGGCGATCGCCTTCGCCTCCGCGAACGACGTCGCCGTGCCGTGCTTCGGCGCGGGCAGCCCGGCGTCGGCGAGAACGCGCCCGAACGCGCCACGCTCCTCGGCGAGGTGGATCGCCTCCGGCGTGGTGCCGACGATCCGGACGCCCTCGTCCTCGAGTCCCTGGGCGAGACCGAGCGGCGTCTGTCCGCCGAGCTGGCAGACCACGCCGGCGACCGGTCCGGCCTGCTGTTCGGCGTGCACGACCTCGAGGACGTCCTCCAGCGTGAGCGGTTCGAAGTAGAGCCGGTCGCTCGTGTCGTAGTCGGTGGAGACGGTCTCCGGGTTGCAGTTGACCATGACGGTCTCGTAGCCCGCACCGTCGTTGTCGGGACAGTTGGCCAGGGCCAGCGCGGCATGGACGCAGGAGTAGTCGAACTCGATACCCTGGCCGATCCGGTTGGGCCCCGACCCGAGGATGATGACGGCCGGCCGCTCCCGGGCCGAGACCTCGGTCTCCTCGTCGTAGCTCGAGTAGTGGTACGGCGTCCGCGCCGCGAACTCCGCCGCACAGGTGTCGACGGTCTTGAAGACCGGCCGGATGCCGAGCGCCCACCGCACGCCGCGCACGACGTCCTCGCGCATGCCGCGGATCGCGCCGATCTGCGCGTCGGCGAACCCGTGCCGCTTGGCCCGGCGCAACAGGTCGGGTGCGAGCTGGGGCGCCTCGGCGAGGTCGGTCGCGATCTCGTGCAGCAGGAACAGCTGGTCGAGGAACCACGGGTCGATCCCGGTCGCCGCGTGCAGCTCCTCGACGGTCGCGCCGGCCCGGATGGTCTCCACGACCACACCGAGCCGCCCGTCGTGGGGGGTACGAACAAGAGCGAGCAACTCGTCCTTGCCGCGGGCCTCACCCGCCCAGGAGAGGACGGCGGCGCGCTTCTCGATCGAGCGCAGCGCCTTCTGCAGCGCCTCGGTGAAGTTCCGCCCGATCGCCATCGCCTCGCCGACGCTCTTCATGTGCGTGGTGAGGGTCGGGTCGGCGTGCGGGAACTTCTCGAACGCGAACCGCGGCACCTTCACCACCACGTAGTCGAGCGTCGGCTCGAACGACGCCGGTGTCCCGTAGTCGCCCGCGGAGGTGATGTCGTTCGGGATCTCGTCGAGGGTGTAGCCGAGCGCGACCTTCGCGGCGATCTTGGCGATCGGGAAGCCGGTCGCCTTCGACGCCAGTGCGCTCGACCGGGACACCCGGGGATTCATCTCGATCACGATCATCCGGCCGTCGCGAGGGTCGACCGCGAACTGGATGTTGCAGCCGCCGGTGTCGACCCCGACCGCGCGGATGACGCCGATCGCGATGTCGCGCATGTGTTGGTACTCGCGGTCGGTCAGGGTCATGGCCGGAGCAACCGTGACCGAGTCGCCGGTGTGCACTCCCATCGGGTCGACGTTCTCGATCGAGCAGACGATGACGACGTTGTCCGCGCGGTCGCGCATGACCTCGAGCTCGTACTCCTTCCAGCCGAGGATCGACTCCTCCAGGAGCACCTCCGTGGTCGGACTCGCCGCGAGTCCGGAGCCCGCGATCCGACGCAGGTCGTCGGTGTCGTAGGCCATGCCGGAGCCCGCCCCGCCCATCGTGAACGACGGCCGGACGACCACCGGATAGCGCAGCTCCTCCGCCGCGGCGAGGCACTCCTCGAGGGTGTGGCAGATGCGGCTCTGCGCCACCTCGGCGCCGAGCTCCTCGACGATCCGCTTGAACGACTCGCGGTTCTCGCCCCGCTGGATCGCCTCGATCGACGCACCGATCAGCTCGACGCCGTACTTCTGGAGGACACCGGACTCGTCCAGCGCGACCGCGGTGTTGAGGGCCGTCTGGCCGCCGAGGGTCGCGAGCAGCGCGTCCGGGCGTTCGGCGGCGATGACCTTCTCGACGTACTCGGGCGTGATCGGTTCGACGTAGGTCGCGTCCGCGAACTCCGGGTCGGTCATGATCGTCGCCGGGTTGGAGTTGATCAGCACCACCCGCAGGCCCTCGTCGCGCAGCACCCGGCACGCCTGGGTTCCGGAGTAGTCGAACTCGCAGGCCTGGCCAATGACGATCGGCCCGGAGCCGATGACGAGCACCGAGGAGATGTCGGTTCGCCTGGGCATCAGCGATCGCCTCCCATCAAGGCAACGAAGCGATCGAAGAGGTACGCCGCGTCGTGCGGGCCCGCCGCCGCCTCGGGGTGGTACTGCACCGAGAACGCCGTCAACGCGTCCTTGCCGTCGCGGAGCTCCAGACCCTCCACCACCTTGTCGTTCAGGCACACGTGGCTGACCGTCGCGGTGCCGTAGTCGGTCTGGGTGGGACGGTCCGTCGGCGCGTCCACGGCGAAGCCGTGGTTGTGGGCGGTCACCTCGACCTTGCCGGTCGTCCGGTCCTGCACGGGCTGGTTGATGCCGCGATGGCCGAACGGGAGTTTGTACGTACCGAAGCCGAGGGCCCGGCCGAAGACCTGGTTGCCCAGGCAGATCCCGAAGAACGGCCTGCCCGCAGCGAGGACGCCCCGCAGCACTCCGACCGCGTGGGTCAGCGGCTCGGGGTCACCGGGACCGTTGGACAGGAAGACCCCGTCGGGGTCGACGGCGAGTACGTCGTCCAGCGTGGACGTCGACGGCAGCAGGTGCACCTCGATCCCTCGCTCGGCCATCCGGTGCGGCGTCATCGCCTTGATGCCGAGGTCGACCGCGGCGACCGTGAACCTCTTCGTGCCCTGCGCGGGGACCACGTAGGCCTCGGGTGTCGTCACCTCGTCGACCAGCGCCGCGCCTTTCATGGTGGGCGCGCCGAGAACCCGCGCCAGCAAGGCCCGCGGATCGCGCTCCACGCTGGAGATCCCGACCCGCATCGCACCCCGCTCGCGCAGGTGCCGGGTGAGCGCACGGGTGTCGATACCCGCGATCCCGACCACACCGTCGGCGGCCAGCGCGTCGGCGAGACTCCCCCGCGACCGCCAGTTGGACGGAACCCGGGCCGGATCGCGCACGACATAGCCAGCCACCCAGATCCGGCGGGACTCGGGATCGTCGTCGTTGACGCCGGTGTTGCCGATGTGCGGCGCGGTCTGGATCACGACCTGCCGGTGGTACGACGGATCGGTCAGCGTCTCCTGATAGCCCGTCATGCCCGTGGCGAAGACCGCCTCGCCGAAGGTCTCGCCCTCGGCGCCGTACGCCTGACCGCGAAAGACCCTGCCGTCCTCCAGGACCAGCAAGGCCGGCGGCTCGCTGGTCCTGGACGGCCTGCCGCTGTCGGCCGCGTACGCCGTCACTGTGGCTTCCCGTCGAGCAGCGTCGGTCGTCCCCGAAGGAACGTCGTCACGACCCGGCCCGGCAGCGTCGTACCGGAGTAGGGGGTGTTCCGCGACCTGCTCACCAGATCGGCCGGCTCGACCACCCATGGCGCGGCCGGGTCGTAGAACGTCAGGTTGGCCGGTGCCCCGACGTCGAGTGGCTGGCCATGCCCACCGAGGCGACCGATCCGCGCCGGTTGGTAGGCCATCCGGTCGGCGACACCTGACCAGTCGAGCAGCCCGGTGTCGACCATCGCCTGCTGGACCACGCTGAGCGCCGTCTCCAGCCCGACCATCCCCATCGCGGCGGCCGCCCACTCACATTCCTTGTCCTCGACCGGATGCGGCGCGTGGTCGGTCGCCACGCAGTCGATCGTGCCGTCGGCCAGGGCGTCCCGGAGCGCCTCCACGTCGGCTGCCGAACGCAGCGGCGGGTTCACCTTGTAGATCGGGTCGTAGCTCGCCACCAGGTCCTCGGTGAGCAGCAGGTGGTGCGGTGTCACCTCGGCCGTCACCGGATAGCCGCGGCTCTTGGCCCAGCGGACGATCTCCACCGATCCGGCGGTCGAGAGGTGGCAGACGTGCACCCGGGAGCCGACATGCGCGGCCAGCAGGACGTCGCGGGCGATGATCGCCTCCTCCGCCACCGCCGGCCACCCGCGAAGGCCCAGGGCGCCGGAGAGCGCGCTCTCGTTCATCTGGGCGCCCTCGGTGAGCCGGGGCTCCTGCGCATGCTGGGCGATCACGCCGTCGAACGCCTTGACGTACTCCAGCGCCCGGCGCATGAGGACCGCATCGGACACGCAGTCGCCGTCGTCTGAGAAAACCCGCACCCTGGCCGCCGACTCCGCCATCGCGCCCAGCTCGGCGAGTTGCCGGCCCGCTCGACCGACCGTGACGGCACCGATCGGCTGGACGTCGCAGTGCCCGGCATCCTGACCCAGCCGGTAGACCTGCTCGACGACACCTGCCGTGTCGGCGGCCGGATCGGTGTTGGGCATCGCGAACACCGCGGTGTAGCCGCCACGTGCGGCGGCGACGGTGCCGGTCTCGACCGTCTCGGCGTCCTCCCGGCCGGGCTCACGGAGGTGCGTGTGAAGGTCGACCAGACCTGGCAGCAGGACGAGACCGGTGACGTCGATCGTGCCGGCGCGCGGCCCGGACAGGTTCTGCCCAATCTCGGCGATCACGCCGTCCTTGATGACCAGATCGGTGGGATCGCCGCCGTACGGACGTCCACCGCGTAGAACGTAGGACTTCCTGCTCTGCCTACCGATGCGCTCACTCACGCCGTTCCCCTCGCATGACCACTGCGGTGCCTCACACTCATGCCTGCTCCCGCCTTCGTTGCTCTGGCACGGTCTCGTCCGGGGCCGGCACCCCACCCGCGAGCAGCAGGTAGAGCACCGCCATCCGTACCGCGACGCCGTTGGTGACCTGCTCCACAATCACCGACCGGGACGAGTCGGCCACGTCGGCCGAGATCTCCATGCCCCGGTTCATCGGACCGGGATGCATGACGAGGGCATGCTCCGGCAGTGTGGCCATCCGGGCGGCGTCCAGCCCGTACCGGCGGCTGTACTCGCGTGCGTTCGGGAAGAACGCCGGACTTCGCGGTCCGGGGTCACTCCCGGGGCGATGCGGCATGCGTTCCCGCTGGACCCGCAGCATCATCACGACGTCGGTCTTCGGGAGCAGGGCGTCGAGGTCGTACGACGTCGCGCATGCCCAGCTCGCCGCGCCCACCGGGAGCAGCGTCGGCGGCGCGACCAGGGTGACATCGGCGCCCAGGGTGGCGAGCAGCAGGACGTTGGAGCGGGCCACCCTGCTGTGCAGGACGTCGCCGACGATCGCGACCCGACGCCCGTCCAGGGGGCCCAGGTGGCGCCGCATCGTGAACGCGTCAAGGAGCGCTTGCGTGGGGTGTTCGTGCGTACCGTCCCCGGCATTGACCACGCTGCTGCGGATCCACCCGGACGACGCGAGGCGGTGCGGTGCCCCGCTGGCCCAGTGCCGGACGACGACCGCGTCGGCACCCATCGCCTCGAGAGTGAGCGCGGTGTCCTTGAGGCTCTCGCCCTTCTCCACACTCGATCCCTTGGCGGAGAAGTTGATCACGTCCGCGGACAGGCGTTTGGCGGCCGCCTCGAACGAGATCCTCGTGCGGGTCGAGTCCTCGAAGAACAGATTGACGACCGTACGCCCGCGCAGGGTGGGCAGCTTCTTGATCGGCCGGTCGGCGAGCTCGCGCAACTTCTCGGCCGTGTCGAGCACCAGCAGGGCTTCGTCCCGGTCGAGGTCGCCTGCGGAGAGCAGATGCTTCACGGCGTCGCCTCCCCCGCGGTCGGGTCCTTCGCGATGACGACGGCCTCTCGACCGTCGGACTCCCGCAGGAGCACGGTCACGCGCTCCTGCGCCGCGGTCGGGAGGTTCTTGCCCACGAAGTCGGCCCGGACCGGCAACTCGCGGTGCCCCCGGTCGACGAGGACGGCGAGCTGGACCGCCTTGGGCCGCCCGATGTCGTCCAGGGCGGTGAGCGCGGCGCGGATCGTCCGACCCGAGAAGAGGACGTCATCGACCAGGACCACCACCCGGCCGTCGATGCCGCCATCGGGGATCTCCGTGTGGCCGAGGGCGCGGGTGGGGCGCATCCGAAGATCGTCGCGGTACATCGTGACGTCGAGCGCGCCGATTCCGCCGAAGGAGCCCTCCACCGCGGCGATCCGCTCGCCGATCCGCCGGGCCAACTCGACGCCACGGCTGGGTATGCCGAGCAGGACGACCTCGCGGGCGCCCTTGTTGCGTTCGAGGATCTCGTGGGCGACCCGGGTCAGCGCGCGGGAGATGTCGGCCTCGTCAAGGACCTCGCGTGCCGTGCCGTCACGGGCGTTGGCCGGGGCACGGGCCGCGGCGGCGGTCCTGTGCTGCAGATCATGAGGCTGCGGATGGGGGTGCGGGTCATGGGCAGCGGGCACCTGCCGAACCTCCTTCCCCGCCTCTCTGGACGGGTCGTTAAAGGATGTCGGACAACGCTTGAGACGGTAGCAGCCGAGCGCCCGAAGTCGGGTACCGACGGCGTGTCGCCAGGCGCGTGAAGATCGTCAGAACGGTCCAGTTCCGTCGCGTCGGCTTGACGTGGAGGTCGCTCCGGGTTACCGTCACGCTCCGTGACCATCTTGGACACGGCGTCTCCGTGTCCCTCGAAGATCAAGGATGAGTGAGCACGGATGCCGAGCGACTACGCCAGGTCCCTGGGTGCGAAACTCCGCGCCATCAGGCAGCAGCAGGGGCTCTCCCTCCACGGGGTCGAGCAGAAGTCCAAGGGCCGCTGGAAGGCGGTCGTGGTGGGCTCCTACGAGCGCGGAGACCGTGCCGTGACCGTGCAGAAGCTGTCCGAGCTAGCCGAGTTCTACGGCGTACCGATCACCGAGCTGCTCCCCGGCGTCGGTCCGATCGGTGCCGCTGCCGAGCCGCCCCCGCGGCTCGTCCTCGACCTCGAACGCCTCGGCCAGCTCGAAGGTGTCGAGGTCGCCCCCCTCGCCCGATATGCCGCGACCATCCAGGCACAGCGCGGCGACTACAACGGCAAGGTCCTCTCTATCCGCCAGGAGGACATGCGCACCCTGGCCGTGATCTACGACGAGCGGCCCAGCATCCTCGCCGACCGGCTGGTCGCGTGGGGCGTGTTGAACGCCGAAGCCGCAGAGTCCATCTCCGACGACGAGGGCTGAGCCAGCCCGCCCATCGCGTCATTCTGGAGGCACCGCACCATTTGCACAGCCGCCCCAGCCACGAGGTCGTGGCGGGGCGGCTGTCGTGCGTTCAGGTCAGTCAGGTCAGCAGGGTCGGCTTGAGCTCGAGCAGCCGCGCGAGGATGCCGTTGACGAATGCCGGAGTCTCTTCACTGGACATCTCGCGGGCCAGGCGTACGGCCTCGCTGATCGCCACCGGATCCGGCACGTCGTCGGCGTACAGAAGCTCATAGGCCCCGAGCCGGAGGATGTTGCGGTCGACGGGCGGCATCCGTTCGAGGGTCCACCCCCTGGCGTGTTCGCTCAGGAGTTCGTCCAGGCGTTCGGCGTGTGTCTCGACGCCCTCGACGAGCGTGGCCGTGTAGGCCGAAAGGGGTGGATCGGCGGCCTCACGACGCTCCGCCAAAGCCGCAAGACGTGACAGGTCGCGGAGCTCCGCCTCGTAGAGAACCTCGAGCGCCCGTCGCCGCGCCTTCACCCGTGCCGGCACCCGGCTACACCCGCCCGAGGTAGTCGCCGGACCGGGTGTCGACCTTGACCTTCTCGCCGGTGGTGATGAACAGCGGTACCTGGATCTCGTACCCCGTCTCCAGCCGGGCCGGCTTCGTACCGCCGCTCGACCGGTCGCCCTGCAGGCCCGGCTCGGTGTAGTCGATCGTCAGCTCCACCGAGGCGGGAAGGTCGAGGTAGAGCGGGGTGCCTTCGTGGACCGCCACCGTCGCCGACTGGTTCTCGAGCAGGAAGTGTGAGGCCTCCCCCACGACATCGGGGGCGAGCGGGAGCTGGTCATAGGTGCTCGAGTCCATGAAGACGTAGGACTCGCCGTCGTTGTAGAGGTAGGTCATCTCGCGCCGGTCGACTGTAGCGACCTCGACCTTCACGTCGGCGTTGAACGTCTTGTCGACGACCTTTCCGGAGAGCACGCTCTTGAGCTTCGTCCGGACGACAGCGCCACCTTTGCCCGGCTTGTGGTGCTGGAACCACAGGACGCTCCAGAGCTGTCCGTCGAGGTTGAGAACCATCCCGTTCTTGAGGTCGTTCGTGGTGGCCACTGCTTCTCTCGCCTCTCAAGCTCTCGGTCGTTGCGGGCCGATCCGGTCGGTCCGGGGCAGACCCGCTCGTTGGCACCCGTGGCCGGCTCAGTCGAGGACGAGCAGGTCCCTGGTGGTCGGGGTGAGCGACTCCGGCGGGCCACCGCACACGAGCACGGTGTCCTCGATGCGTACGCCGCCGCGGTCCGGTAGATAGATGCCGGGTTCGACGGTGACGGGAGCGCGACCGCCGAGTTTACCCTCCGAGGTCTTACCGAAGAACGGGTCCTCGTGGATCTGGAGCCCCACTCCGTGTCCCAGACCGTGGGTGAACCGCTCGCCGTAGCCCGCTTCTGCCACCACGTCGCGCGCGGCGGCGTCGATGTCGGAGAGCGTGGCCCCGGGCACAAGGGCGTGGCGGCCGGCACGCTGGGCGGTGCGTACGACGTCGTAGATCTCCCGCTGCCACCCGGCCGGCTCGGCCCCCACGACGAAGGTCCGCGTGCAGTCGGCGTGATAGCCGGCGTGCCTGGCCCCGAAGTCGATGGTGAGGAAGTCGCCGCGCGCCACCTCCCGATGGCTCGGCTGATGGTGCGGGATGGCGGCGTTCGGGCCGGAGGCGACGATGGTCGCGAATGCGAGGGCTTCGGCGCCTTCTGCGTACATCCGTTGTTCGAGGTCTCGGGCAATGCTTTGTTCCGTGCGGCCCAGCAGAGTGGTGCCGAGCAGGCCTTCCAGGGCACGGCACGACATCGCACAGGCCGTACGGATGTGGTCCACCTCGGTGTCGTCCTTCTCGACCCGCAGACCTTCCACCACACGCCCGAGGGTCGGCGTCTCGAGCCCGGGGTGGTCGCTGCGGATCGCGTCGAGTGCGTCGACGGTCAGGGCGTGTGTCTCCACCCCGACCCGGGTGCCGGCCCTCTCGACCGCCCGCTGGACGAGGACCGCCAGCAACCGCCGGTCGACAACGAGAGAGACGTCGGGACACTCGGCGGCGGCCTGGTCGCCGTAGCGGCCGTCCGTGGCCAGGACGCACGTACCGTCAGCTGCCAGCAGCAGTGCCGCGTTGGACCCGGTGAACCCGGACAGGTAACGGACGTTCACCAGGGCACTCACCAGCGCGGCCGGGATGTCCTTACCGGCAAGGACGGTGCGGAGGCGCTCTCGCCGAGCGGCGTGGATGTCAGGCACGACATCCAGCCAAGCGCGGGAGCGTGGTCCCCGCAAGTCGACCGATCTCAGCCGGACGGGCGGGGCAGGCTGGCGATGGCGTGAAGGGCGAGCCGGTAGGAGTCGAACCCGAACCCTGCGATCGTGCCGGTCGCGACCCCGGAGACGACGCTCGTGTGCCGGAACTCCTCGCGACGTGCCGGGTTGGTGAGGTGCACCTCGATCAGCGGAGCCGTGAGCTGGGCACAGGCGTCGCGGACGGCGTACGAATAGTGGGTGAAAGCCGCCGGGTTGAGCACGACCGGCGTGGCGCCGTCCGCGGCCTCGTGGAGCCACCCGATCAGCTCGGCCTCGCTGTCGGTCTGGCGTACGTCGACCTTCAGACCGAGATCGGCGCCGGCCTTTCCGCAGCCCGCGACGAGATCGGAGTACGACATCGAGCCGTAGACGTCCGGCTCTCTCGAACCGAGCCGACCGAGGTTGGGGCCATTCAGGACAAGTACGCGCACAGCCCCCAGCCTAGGGGGCGTCCTGGCGCCGCGGCGGCTAGCATCCTCTCGTGAACGATCTGCTGCTCATCCTCGTCCTCGGGGCGGTGATCGTCGGCGTCCTGTTCGTGCTCCGCTCCAGAGACCCGGACCAGTCGAGCGTCTCGGGGCAGCAGAAGGCCCAGGCGCCGGTGTCCCGCCTCCTGTCGAAACCGATCGATCCCATGGTCGTCTCCGTCGTCGTCGGCCTGCTCGGCCGGAGCCGGAAGTTCCAGGCGATCAAGGAGCTCAGGCGTGCGACCGGTCTCGGGCTCGCCGACGCCAGAGCCCTCATCGAGGCGATCCAGTCGGGTCACCGCCCGCCGTCGACCGTGATCCCGGGCGAGGCGGTCGACGTCAGCACCCCCGACGCGTCGAGCAAGCCCGCCGCCGGCCTGGCCGGGCGGGCGCGCAACCTGCGCGCCACCGGGCGAGAGGTCGAGGCAATCCGGCTGGTGTGCGACGAAACCGGCATGGGCATTCTGGACGCCCAGAACTTCGTGCGTTCCCTCAACTGAGCGTCATCGGGCGAGGGCGTCGTAGGCCCCGCGGATCATGGTGGCGTCCGGATCTTCGAGGATGCCCGGCTTGGCCAACCCGTCGAGGACGACGAACCGCAGCGTGTCACCTCTGGCCTTCTTGTCGACCCGCATGCCGGCGAGCAGCGTCGGCCACTGATGGGGACGGTACGACGTGGGAAGGCCGAGGCTGTCCAGGATCTCCTTGTGACGCTGCGCCGTCTCGGCATCCAACCTGCCGGCCGACCTGGCCAACTCCGCGACGTAGACCAGTCCGACGGAGACCGCCTGTCCGTGCCGCCACCGGTAGCCCTCGGCACGTTCGAGAGCGTGGCCAAAGGTGTGGCCGTAGTTGAGGACCTCGCGGCCGAGCCCGCCTCCGCTGGCGGCGGCCGATTCGGTGAGGTCCTCTGCGACGACCGCGGCCTTCACCCGCACCGAACGTTCGACGAGTTCCTGGGTGACCGGGCCATCGTGGCGGAGTGCGTCGTTCGGGTCGCGCTCGATGAGGTCGAGGATCACCGGATCGGCGATGAAGCCGCACTTGACGACCTCGGCGAGGCCGCTGGCGTAGTCGTCCGCCGGGAGCGTACGCAGGGTGGCCAGGTCGCACAGCACGCCCACCGGCTCGTGGAAGGCACCGACGAGGTTCTTGCCCTCGGGGGTGTTGATCCCGGTCTTTCCACCAAGAGCGGCGTCGACCATGCCGGCCAGAGTGGTCGGGACCTGGACGACACGGACACCACGCAGCCAGGTAGCCGCGACAAAGCCCGCAAGATCGGTCGTCGCACCACCACCCACCCCCACCACCACGTCGGAGCGGGTGAAGCCCCAGCGCCCGAGTGAGGACCAACAGGAGGCGGCGACCTGCGCCGTCTTGGCCTGCTCGGCATCCGGTACCTCGAGCAGGTGCACGACGTAGGCGTGGCCCGCGAGGTCGTGCCAGATCGCCTCCGCGACGTCGACGAGTGCGGCCTGGTGGATGAGGGCGACCCGGCGGGACTCCAGGCCGAGCAGGCCGGACAGCTCCTCGAGCAGACCGGTGCCGACGACCACGTCGTAGGGCCTCGCCGTCTCGACAGGGATCCGCCGTGGTTCAGCTGCCGCCCCCGCGTCGGTCATGGGACCTCCTTCGTCGGCCCCATGACCAAGGTGCTCTGCTGATTGATGCCCTCACTCCGTTCGCTCATGACACGAACCTCACGATCTCGTCGGCGATGTCGTCGGGCTCCCGGCCGTCGGTGACGACTGCGACGGTGGCCACTTCGGCGTACAGCGGGCGCCTCGCGTCAAGGAGCCGCTTCAGCTGGCCCCGCACGTTGCCCAGGAGCAGGGGCCGCGACGCGGCCAGCCCGACCCGGCTCACGGCATGGGTCAGTGACACGTCCAGGAAGACGACCCGGTGGGCGCAGAGGTCCTTGCGGGTCCGGTCGTCACCGACGGCGCCGCCACCGAGCGCGAGGACGCCGTCGTGCTCGGCGAGAGCCGTCTTGACCGCCGCGCGTTCGAGCGCACGGAAGGCGGGTTCGCCCTGCTCGACGAAGATGTCGGCGATCGTGCTGCCCGCAACGGCCTCGACGTCTGCGTCTGTGTCGCGGAACCCGACCCGCAGCCGCGCGGCGACCAGCTCGCCGATCGTGGTCTTGCCTGATCCTGGCGGGCCGATCAGGACGACCTTGGGCGCCGTCACCGGATCTTCAGCTGGTCGAGGTAGGCCCGGACGTTGCGGCGGCTCTCGGTCACCGAGTCGCCGCCGAACTTCTCCAGCGTCGCGTCGGCGAGCACGAGCGCCACCATCGCCTCGGCGACGATCCCGGCGGCGGGGACGGCACACACGTCCGACCGCTGATGGTGCGCGCGGGCGTCCTCACCGGTGACGACGTCGACGGTCCGCAGCGCCCGTGGCACGGTCGAGATCGGTTTCATCGCTGCACGGACGCGCAGGACCTCGCCGGTACTCATGCCGCCTTCGGTCCCGCCGGACCGCCCCGAAGTCCGCCGGATGCCCTCCGGCGTGCCGATCATCTCGTCCTGGGCCGCCGAACCGCGGCTACGTGCGAGCTCGAAGCCGTCACCGACCTCCACGCCCTTGATCGCCTGGATTCCCATCAGGGCGGCCGCGAGCCGGGCGTCGAGGCGGCGGTCCCAGTGGACGTGGCTGCCGAGCCCTGGCGGGAGTCCCCAGGCGACGACCTCGACGACGCCGCCGAGTGTGTCGCCTTCCTTGTGGGCGTTGTCGACCTCGGCCACCATCGCCGCGCTGGTCTCGGGGTCGAGGCAGCGCACCGGGTCGGCGTCGATCCGTTCCTGGTCGGCGGTGGACGCCGGAACACTGCCCGGCTTCGCCCGGACCGTGCCCAGCTCGACGACATGGCTGACGAGGGTGATGTCGGCCGCCTGGTCGAGGAACGCGGTCGCGACCGATCCCAGTGCGACACGGGCGGCGGTCTCGCGGGCGCTCGCGCGCTCGAGGACCGGCCGGGCCTCGTCGAAGCCGTACTTCTGCATCCCCACCAGGTCCGCGTGGCCGGGCCGGGGGCGGGTGAGCGGGGCGTTCCGGGCGAGACCCTCCAGGATCTCCGGGTCCACCGGGTCGGCCGCCATCACCTGCTCCCACTTGGGCCATTCGGTGTTGCCGACGCGGATCGCCACCGGGCTGCCGAGGGTGCTGCCGTGCCGGAGCCCGCCGAGGAACTCCAGGTCGTCGCGTTCGAACGACATCCGCGCACCGCGGCCGTAGCCGAGTCGGCGCCGGGCGAGCGCGCGGGCAACATCGTCGGTGGTCACGCGTACACCGGCGGGCATGCCTTCGAGGATCGCAACCAGGGCGGGGCCGTGAGACTCCCCCGCGGTGAGCCAGCGGAGCATGACAGAAGTCTGTCACGGGGCGCGGGCGCGTTCCGGTCGGGTCGGGCATGACCACCCGCGCGCGGATGATCCGCCACCCGCTCTACCCGCCGGAGGGGGGCATGATCCAGGGCGGGACGAGTGCGCCTACCGGATTCCGTACCAATGGATCAGATCGTCTCCGTACGCCACCGCCGCGACGAAACCAAGGATCAGGAACGGTCCGAACGGGATCGCCGACTTGAGGGTGGCTCGCCTGGAGGCGACCAGGGCGAGACTGACGAGGCCACCGAACACGAAGGCGGCGAACGTGCCGAGCAGAACGTACGCCGGACCGAACCAGCCCATGCACAGGCCGAGGACTCCGCCCAGCTTCGCGTCGCCCAGCCCGATACCGGAGGGGGCCAGCAGGACGAACGCCGCCAGAAACCCCCACAACGCCGCACCGCCCACCGCCGCCCAGCCGAGGCTCGACCACTGACCCGAGCCGACGGCGGCCAGGACGAGCAGGACCCCCACGACGGCGTACGACGGGAGAACGACGGCATTCGGCAGCAGGCGTACCCGCAGGTCGACGTAGCACAGCAGGATTCCGGCGACGACGAGGTAGAGCACCGCTGGCAGTACGGGGTCGGCGCCGACCCGCCAGGCCACGAAGGCGCAGCCGAGAGCAGACGCCACGCCGCACACGAACGGGAGCGGCGGCCAGCGGGCGAGGTCGGCGTAC
>JBOHED010000680.1:0-3565 GCA_050700915.1 Actinopolymorphaceae bacterium
GTCGCCGCGGCGAACCTCGTTCATGGGAGCCAGGTCGACCGCGGCGCTCACGCGTACCGTCGCGGTGATCGGCGACCGGGCATTGTTGACCAGCTCTACGCGTTCGTCCATCCCGTCGGGACGGGTCCGCCGCCGCCGCTCCAGGCGTACGGTCGGGTCGGCGCCACCGTCGCCGAGCTGCCGGACCAGCCCGGTGAAGCGGACTTCGTCCGCTCCGACGAGGCTGTGCCCGACCGGAGCTGGCTCCTGCCCATCGACGTCGACGACCAGCTCGGACAGGATCCGCCGGTCGTGCCGGATCACCCCCTGGACCCCACCGGGCCGGATCTGCCCGTCCGCGCCGGACAGAGCGACGCTTGGCGCGCGCACGCAGCTCACCAGCGTGTGCAGGAACGGTTGAGCCACCGGGCTCCTCCTCCGTCGGTCCGTCGGTCGGAACGGTGTGCGCGGCTGCGAGCTATGGAGCGTGCACGTTCGACCACCGAGGATCCGGACGGCGCTGTCCGGCGGCCTGGCAGCCTTCCTACCAGATCCCTTCCAGCCGACGTACGACCGGCGTACGACCCCCGGTCAGCCGAAGTTGAGCAGTGCGATCCCGGTCACGACGACGATCGTCGCGACCGTACGCCACCGGCCGAACGGCTCCCGGAACGCCAGGGCACCGATCAGCGCGCCCACGATCACGCTGGTCTCCCGCAGGGCGGCGATGGCCGCGAGCGACCCGCGCGTCTGTGCCCACAGCACGAGTCCGTACGCCACGACCGCGCACGCACCGGCCAGCGCCCCCAGCCGCAGGTTGCCCACCACCTGCCGGAAGAGCCCCGGCCCACGCCGTACGACCGCGAAGATGATCACCGCGGAGCCGTGGAGGAGGAAAAGCCACGCCGCGTAGCCGAGCGGCGCTCCCGATCGTCGTACGCCGATCCCGTCGATCACGGTGTACGTCGCGATCAGCAGGCCGGTCAGGACGGCCGCGAGGATCGCCGGGAACTCCTCCGGCCGCGGCCGCCCGTTCGCGAAGACCAGGCAGCCCAGCCCGATCGAGACGATCACGACGCCGAGCATCCGGGGCCCGCTCAGCGACTCGCCGACCAGGAGCAGGGCGAGGATCGCCACCACCCACGGCGACATCCCGCGGGCGAGTGGATAGACCTGGTTGAACGCACCGAGCCGGTACGACCGCATCAGCGACAGGTTGTAGAGGATGTGGACGCCGACCGAGGCGAGCAGCGCCGGCCAGCTCGACGCCGACGGCCAGCCGACCCAGGGCAGGGCCATCAGCCCGCCCACGACGAACGCCGCCGACAACGCCGTCACGGCGACCAGCTTGTCGGTGAGGGTGTGGGCGACCGCGTTCCAGATGGCATGCAGGACGGCCGCGAGCAGCACGACGACCGTCACCACCGCCGGCATCGCGGCATCGGACGGGGCCGCGGCGGCGAGCACGTTCACCGCCCGGACACTAGCAGCGGGTCCGACGGACGATTTCCGTTGCCGACACGTTCGTCTTCGGGCGTGGGCATGATTCTCCCTACGGATAGGGCTGGACTGAAGGCACCTGGGCATGGGTACGTTTTCCCGCACGAGTGGCTGATGCGGTGGGACTGTCACCGGCGGGCAGGAGCCGCGCTCAGGCGGCAATAGTCAGCCCTGGTGCCCCGAGGGCGACCGAGTGCGGGTGAGGACCCCTAATGACAGACACCGTCACGACCGACGCGGTGCGGTACGACCGGGACGCCGACGGCCTGGTGACGCTGACGTTGGACCAGCCAGGTCAGTCCACCAACGTCCTGAACGCCGACTATCTCGCCGCCATGGGCGCCGCCGTCGACCGGCTGGAACGGGAGCGGGACGAGATCACCGGCGTCGTCGTGACGTCGGCGAAGCGGACCTTCTTCGCCGGCGGTGACCTGGACCTGTTGCGCGGAGTCACCCGGGACAATCTCAGCGACTTCGCCGGGTTTCTCGACCAGGCCAAGAGCCAGCTCCGCCGGCTCGAACGGCTGGGCCGCCCGATCGTCGCCGCCCTCAACGGATCGGCCCTCGGCGCCGGCCTCGAGATCGCCCTCGCCTGTCACCATCGCGTCGTCCTCGCCGATCCGGAGATCAGGATCGGCTTCCCGGAGGTGACCCTCGGGCTGCTGCCTGGGGCCGGCGGGATCGTGCGTACCGTCCGACTGCTCGGACTCCAGGCGGCCCTTCCGTTCCTCGTCGAAGGTTCGCAGGTGCGCCCCAAGGAGGCGCTCGACAGCGGCCTCGTGCACGAGGTGGTGGAACGGCCGGACGAACTGCTGACGGCGGCGAAGGACTGGATCCGTACGCAGGCCGGGTCAGATCAGGACCGGAACGTGACGCAGCCGTGGGACCGGCCCGGCTATGTGATCCCGGGTCTCGACCCGAACGACGCCAAGAGTTACGGCGCGCTGTCGGTCGCGCCCGCCATGCTCGCGAAGCGGACCCACGGCGCCTATCCCGCGCCGGAGCGGATCCTCGCCGCCGCGGTGGAGGGCGCGGGCGTCGACGTGGATACGGCGTTGGCGATCGAGAGCAGATACTTCCTGGAACTGGTGACGAGCCGGGTCGCCAAGAACATGATCGGCACGTTGTGGTTCGGCAGGAACGAGATCCTGCGGGGTGCGTCCCGGCCGGCGGGCTTCGACCAGCGGCCGGTGCAACGCCTCGGCGTCATCGGCGCCGGCATGATGGGGGCCGGCATCGCCTATGTCAGTGCGTACGCCGGAATTCCAGTCGTCCTGAAGGATGTCTCCGTCGGCGCGGCGGAGGCCGGAAGGCACCGGATCGCTTCCCTGCTTGACGAACGCGTGAGCAAGGGCAGGTTGACAGCCGACCGGAGGGACGGCCTGCTCGGCCGGGTGGCCCCCACCGACACCGACGCCGACCTCGACGGTTGTGACCTCGTGATCGAGGCGGTCTTCGAGGACCGCGGCCTGAAGAACGTCGTACTCTCCGCGGCCGAAAGGGCCGCCGCTTCCGATGCGATGATCGCCTCGAACACCTCGACGCTTCCCATCACGGGGCTCGCGGCTGCCATCAAGGGACCGGAGCGGTTCGTCGGGCTGCACTTCTTCTCGCCGGTCCACCGGATGCCGCTGGTCGAGATCATCCGCGGTGCCCAGACGTCCGAGGCGACACTCGCGCGGGCCTTCGATTTCGTCCGCCAGATCGGCAAGCTCCCGGTGATGGTCAACGACAGCAGGGGATTCTTCACCTCGCGGGTCTTCGGTACGTACGTCACCGAGGGCATCGACATGGTGGTCGAAGGCGTACCCCCGGCGGTCGTCGAGAATGTCGCCCGCAAGGCCGGCCTCCCGGTGGGTCCGCTTGCCGTGGCCGACGAGGTGAGCCTCGCGCTCGTGGCCCGGATCCGGTCGGAGGAGGTCGCCGATCTCGCCGCGCGAGGGCTCGCGCCGGCCGACCATCCGGCGTACGCGGTCGTCGACCGCATGGTCAGCGAGCTGGGGCGGCCGGGCAAGGCGGCCGGCGCGGGCTTCTACGACTACCCGGTGACGAACGGTGGGAACGCCTTCGACGCCCGCGACATCGG
>JBOHED010000681.1:0-6532 GCA_050700915.1 Actinopolymorphaceae bacterium
GCCGGCCCTGGATGGGCGCGGCAGCGACGCCATGCGCTGATCTTCACCATCCAGAGCCGGCAGAGGCAGCGGTCCCGCGAGGGCCCTGCCTCTTTTGTTTGCCCACCAGGCGAGCCGGCCCCATTGCCGTGACGGGGACGGCCCCGAGCCCCGAGAGGACGCCCTTCCCGTGTCATCGACACCCGATCCCACAGTTGGTCCCGTGACAGGACCCGCCGCCGATCCCCTAGCTGGCGAGGCGGTGCGCGATCTGCGTATCAGCCGGACCAGGCCGCTGCTCTCCCCCGCCCTGCTCCGTGACGAGCTTCCCCTGGACGACGCCGGGTCCGCCGTCGTCGTACGCGGCCGTCATGACGTCACCCGGATCCTTGCCGGCGAGGACGACCGGCTGTTCGTGGTCGTCGGGCCGTGCTCGGTCCACGATCCGGTCGCGGCCCTGGACTACGCCCGGCGGCTCGCCTCACTTGCCACCGACTTCGCCGACGACCTGTGCATCGTGATGCGGGTCTACTTCGAGAAGCCGCGGACGACGCTCGGTTGGAAGGGCCTCGTCAACGACCCGGACCTCGACGGAAGCTACAACGTCAACAAGGGCTTGCGTACGGCCCGGAAGGTACTTCTCGACGTGTTGTCGCTCGGTCTTCCGGCCGGGTGTGAGTTCCTCGATCCGATCATTCCGCAGTACATCGCCGACACGGTGAGCTGGGGCGCGATCGGTGCCCGGACGTCGGAGAGCCAGGTCCACCGGCACCTCGCGAGCGGGCTTTCGATGCCGGTGGGCTTCAAGAACTCCACCGGCGGAGACGTCCAAGGCGCGGTTGACGCGGTGGGTGCCGCGAGTGCGAGTCACGTCTTCACCGGAGTCACCGACGACGGCGTGGCGGCGATCCTCACCACGCATGGTAATCCGGACTGCCACGTCATCCTGCGCGGCGGCCAGACCGGGCCGAACTACGACGCGGCGAACGTCGCGGATGCCCTGCTCCGGCTGGAAAAGGCGGACCTTCGCGAACGGCTGGTCGTCGATGCGAGCCACGGCAACAGCGGCAAGGACCACCTCCGCCAGCCGATTGTCTCCCGCGCCATCGCCGAGCAGGTGACTGCCGGTCAGGGTGGCATCGTCGGTGTGATGCTGGAGAGCTTCCTCGAAGCCGGTCGCCAGGACCTCGTCGAGGGCGAGGCGGGACGGCTGGCCTACGGCCAGAGCATCACCGACGCCTGCATGAGCCTGCCGGTGACCGAGGGCGTGCTTCGCGAGCTTGCGTCGGCCGTACGAACGAGGCGGGCAGCAGGCAACTGAATCCGTACGCGACATGCCCGGCGGACGCCTCTGCGCCCCCTTTGTCGGTGGGAGGCGGCAGACTCTGCGACCACACCGATACTCCGACGGGGAGGGATCTTCGACGTGGGTAAGAACAACCGCGAACGCCGGGCCGCGAAGCAACGCAAGAGGAAGGAGCAATCCAGGTCGAACGGCCGCACGGGAGCCTCTGCATTTGGCTACCCACCGCCATGTGACTGCCCTGACTGTCGTGCCGAGGCCTTGGCAGACGAGTTCGGGTCCGGTGAGTTCGGGTCCGGCGAGTTCGAGTCCGGCTACTTCGGGGCAGGTGAGTCCGGGTCGGGCGGGTCCGGGTCCGGCGCACCGGGCTCGGGCGGGTTCGGATCAGCGCGTTCGACCTCGGCAGAAGGAGGCCCGACGACTCCTGCCGAGGTCGAACGGCTGCTGCTCACCGCGGCGTACTCATACGACCTCGACGCGCGGGTCGCCCGCAGTATCGCGGCGGAGCTTGCCGCTTCGGGGGTGAACGCTCGGCTGGTCGACACCACGCTCACGTCCTGCCTCGAGCGTGGCGTCCGCGAGATGTGGGACAACGGGTGGCAGCCGCGCGACGCCGTCGAGCTCGCCACGCGCGGGCTCGATCCGCTCCACCGCGACTACCTGGGTGATGTCATCCTCGGCGAGGCGCAGCGCTATGCCGAGCCCACTGTCGACCCGCGCTGGCGCGCACAGCTCGAGGAGTGGGGCGACGCGTCGGTCTGGTGGCAGCCCGACCGTTCCCATCTCGAGCAGTGGCGCGCCCGCAAGGGCCTGGACCGAGCCACCGCGCTGGGAGTCGCGATCGCCGTCCTGGGTTTCACCCTTGGACTTCCACCGGCCAGGAAGATCCTCCCCACGCCAGGCGAGGCCTCCGTACGACCGACGGTCCGCCCACGCGGCAATGTCGACGACAAGGCGCTCGGCCGCGTCCGTGCCCTGCTGGCGAAGGCCGAGTCGACGGAGTTCCCCGAGGAAGCGGAAGCCCTGTCCAGCAAGGCACAGGAACTGATGACGAAGTTCTCCCTCGACCGGGCGCTGCTCGACGCCGATCCGGGCGAAGGCGTCATTCCTGGTGCCGGTATGAGCGGGGCATCGGCCCGACGAATCTGGCTCGACGCGCCGTACGTCAACGCCAAGTCGTTGCTCGTCCACGCAGTCGCCGAGGCCAACCGGGCCCGTACGGTCTTCGACAAGACGGGCTATGTCACGGTGGTCGGCGAGGAGGTCGACCTGGAGTTGGTCGAGATCCTCACGACATCCCTTCTGCTACAGGCGAATCGGGCGATGCTCGCCCCCGGCAGCCAGGTCAGGGGGTACGGCACGTCGCGGACGCGGTCGTGGCGGCAGTCGTTCCTCGTCTCCTATTCCACCCGCATCGGCCAGCGACTGAAGGAGGCAAGCGTCGCGAGCCAGGCGTCGGTCGACGCCGAATCCTCCGGACGCCTCCTCCCCGTTCTCGCCACTCGCGAACGCGAGGTCGAGACGCTGTTCGGCGAGCTGTTCCCGCGCACGGTGACGCGGGCTGTGTCGGTCTCCAACGCAGCGGGGTGGGCCGCCGGCAAGGCCGCCGCCGATCTGGCCATGCTCGACGGACGATCAGCCCTCACCGGATAGTGCGGATGGCTTCAGCCCCAGAAGTCGCGGTCGACGACCGTCCGGGCCCGGCGCGTGACCCGCCTGTAGTCCTCGAGGAACCGGCCCGCTTCGAGTGGCGCGTAGCCAAGGACCCGCGAGACCGCCGCGAGGTCCCGCGGGTCGCGTGGCAACGAGTCCGACGGTTTGTCCCGGACCAGCAGGACTGCGTTGCGGGCGCGGGTCGCCAGCCGCCACGCCGACACGAGAGCCTCGGCGTCGCTGGGATCGACCAGGTCCGCCGACGCTGCCGCCCTGAGCGCCTCGACAGTCCGTGTCGTTCGCAACTTCGGCAGGCGGCCGGCGTGCCGCAACTGCAGCAGCTGCACCGTCCACTCGACGTCGGCGAGGCCGCCGCGCCCGAGCTTGGTGTGGGTGGTCGGATCGGCGCCACGTGGGAGGCGTTCGGCGTCGACCCTGGCCTTGATGCGGAGGATTTCCCGGGCGTCCTGCTCGGGGAGCCCCGCCGCCGGCCAGCGGATCGGATCGATCAGCTCCGCGAACCGTCGGCGCAGGTCCGGGTCACCGCAGATCGGCTCGGCGCGTAGCAGCGCCTGGGACTCCCAGACGTGGGACCAGCGCCGGTAGTAGGCGGCGTACGAGGCGAGCGTGCGGACCGTCGGCCCCTGGCGGCCCTCGGGACGCAGGTCCGCGTCCACGACCAGCGGCGGGTCGGGTGCCGGCGACGCGAGCAGCCGGCGCAGTTCAGCGACGACCGTGGTCGCGGCGTCGGCGGCCTCGCGCTCGTCGGCGCCCTCGACCGGCTCGTGCACGAACATCACATCCGCGTCGCTGCCGTAGCTCATCTCGTGGCCGCCGAACCGGCCCATCGCCACCACGGCCAGCCTGGTGGGGAGCGTCCGCCGGCGCTCGGCCTCGACCCCGCGGGTGGCAACCGTGAGTCCGCCGACCAGGGTCGCGGTCGCGATGTCGGTGAGTGCCTCGCCCACCTTGTCGACCTCGATCAGCCCGAGTACGTCGGCGGCGGCGATCCGGAAGAGCTCACGCCGACGCACGCCACGCACGGCACCGATCCCGGCGGCGGGGTCGTCGTGGCGCCCTGCTGCTGCGAGCGTCTCCGTCTCGAGCTGTTCCCGGCTTCGCGGGCGGAGGTTCTCGTCGTCGCCGAGCATGGCGACGGCCTCCGGTGCGCGACGCAGCAGGTCGACCACGAACCTGCTCGTCGCCAGGACCCTGGCCATGCGTTGGGCCGTGATGCCCTCGTCACGCAGGAGTCGGAGGTACCACGGGGTGGTGCCCAACGCGTCGGACACCTGCCGGAACGCCAGCATGCCGGCATCGGGGTCCGGGGCGTCGGCGAACCAGTGGAGCATCACCGGCAGCAGGGTGCGCTGGATCGATGCCCGCCGGGACACCCCAGAGGTCAGGGCTTCAAGGTGCCGGAGCGCGGCCGCCGGGTCGGAGAACCCGAGCGCGGTCAGCCGGGCGCGGGCGGCCTCCGGCGTGAGTCGCGCCTCCTCCCCCGGAATCCGCGCCACCGCGGCGAGCAGCGGCCGGTAGAAGAGCTTCTCGTGCAGCCGGAGGACCTCACGCTTGTGGCGCTTCCAGACCCGGGTGAGCTCAGCGACCGGTTCGGCGAAGTAGCCCAGCGAACGCCCGAGCGCGCGGAGTTCCCGGTCGTCGTCCGGCAGCAGGTGGGTACGCCGGAGCCGGGCCAGCTGGACCCGGTGTTCCAACGTACGCAGGAAGCGGTAGGCATCAGCCATCGCCGCACCGTCGTCGCGTCCTACGTACCCTCCCTCGGTGAGGGCCTCGAGCGCGGCCAGCGTCGTCGGGCTGCGCAGGCCCGGATCCGCGCGGCCGTGGACGAGTTGGAGCAGTTGGACGGCGAACTCCACGTCCCGCAGGCCGCCCGGCCCGAGCTTGAGCTGGCGTTCGAGCTCCCCCGCCGGGATGTGGTCGACGACCCGCCGCCGCATCGCCTGGACGTCTTCGACGAACCCGGGCCGGTCGGCAGCCCGCCACACCAACGGGGTCACCGCGTCGAGGTAGGCCGAGCCCAGGTCGCGGTCGCCCGCGACGGTCCGCGCCTTCAACAGGGCCTGGAACTCCCAGGTCTTCGCCCACCGTTCGTAGTAGGCCAGATGACTGGCGACCGTGCGGACCAGCGGGCCGCTGCGGCCTTCGGGACGCAGGGCCGCGTCGACCGGCCAGAGGGTTCCCTCCGCCGTGTGGTCGGAGCAGATCTGGATCACCTGGGAAGCGAGCTGGGTGGCGGTACGCATCGCACCGGCATCCTCGTCCGGGCCCAGCGCAGCATCAGATCCCGACCCAGCGTCCGGCTCCGTCGCCGGGCCGGGCTCCGCGACGAACAACACGTCGACATCGCTGACGTAGTTGAGCTCGTGCCCTCCGCACTTGCCCATGCCGATCACCGCCAGCCGGCATGGTGGAGCACCGTCGGCCAACCGGGCACGGGCGATCGCCAGTGCCGCCTCCAGTGCTGCCGCGGCAAGGTCGGCAAGCTCCGCGGCCGCGTCGTCGACGGTGACGGCCATCGCGAGGTCCCGGGCGGCGAGCCGGAGCAACAGCCGGCGATAGGTCACCCGCAACGCGTCTGGACCGGACGGTCCGGCGTCCGCTGCGATCGGTTCGGCGGCCAACGGATCAGCTCCGACGGCCTCCAGGAGAGCTGCCCGCAAGGCCGGCGCCGTCGGCCGGACCACGGTGAGTTCGGGGTCGGCGAGCTCATGCCAGTGCTCAGGGTGTCTGACGAGGTGCTCGGCCAGTCCGGTACTGGCACCGAGCACGTCCGCGAGCCGGTCCCGGAAGACGCGGTCGTAGATGATCTGGCGTTCGAGGCTCGTCGGGTCGGCCGTGGCGTCGAGGAGTGCGACGGCTGAGGAGAACGCCTGGTCAGGATCGGCTGCCTGCGCGGCTGCTTCGAGGAGCGGCTCGAACCGGGGGCCGCGTTCTGCGAGCGTCGCGCGGACGAGCTCGGGCTCGGCGAATCCCAGCCGGACGAGCTGTCCCGTGCTCCACACGTGCGCCCGTCGCGTCACGAACCGACCTCCCTCAGCTGCCGCGGCGATTCCCTCTGGCATGACCGGCCGGGGCCAACCCCACCTGACCCAAACCTAGTCCGACCAGCTCCACGGGGACTCGCCTGACGCGCTGCTCGCCACTTCCGGCTGCCCGCGAACTCACAGGAGGGGCGCCCTCACGCAATCCTCGCCTGGAGCGGGGGCGCCCTCAGGCAGACCCATTGGCGCAGGGGCGCCCTCCTACACCGCCCGACGCCAGCTGCGCCAATGTCTTCCACCAGAGGGCCCGACGGCGTAACTTCCCTTCGTACCGCCCCTTACGACGGCATGGCACCATGCGACGGCAAGGCACCAGCCGTACGCGTCAGGTTCCCGGGAGGGGCAGGCCATGGGTCGGATCATCCGTGCGATCTCCGCGCTGGGGGCGGTCGGCGCCATGGGCGCGCTCCTCGCCAGCTCCGCCGGACCGACTCCGCCGGCCACGGCGGAGCCGCAGCCGATCGCGCAGTGGCGCAGCTACTGGGTCGACTCGTTCCGCCCGAGCATCTACACGCCGGAGAACGTCGACCGGCTG
>JBOHED010000682.1:0-3294 GCA_050700915.1 Actinopolymorphaceae bacterium
CGATCCGAACGACGTGGACGAACGAAGAGAAGGTGGGCCGTGGAGGTCAAGATCGGCGTCCAGCACGCTCCACGAGAGATCGTGCTCGAGAGCAGTCAGGGTCCCGACGAAATCGAGGCCGCCCTGAGCAAGGCACTCGAAAGTGACGACGGCCTGTTCAGCGTGGTCGATGAGCGCGGCCGCCGGGTCCTGGTGCCTGCGGAGCGGATCGCCTACATCGAGCTCGGGGCCCAGGAGGAGCGGCGGGTCGGTTTCGGCGCGTGACGCACCCGGTCTACCGTCGCGAGGGCTTTCTCCCATCCGTCCCCTTACCAGAAACGGGACTTTCGGCGGCACCGGCCGCGCTGGCCCGGCGAGTACGGTGAGTCACAAAGGGAGGGGGGTCACATGAGCATCATCGGCGTCATCATTGCCGGGATCATCATCGGCCTCTTGGGCAAGTGGATCGCCCCGAGCAACCGCGACAACATTCCGTTGTGGCTGACCGTGATCTGCGGGATCGCAGGCGTCCTGGTGGGTTTCTGGCTGGCGACAGTCTTCGGGGTCGGGTCGACCTCGGGTATCGACTGGCTTCGCTGGCTCATCAGTATCGTCGTGGCAGTCATCTTCGTAGCCATCGCGTCCTCGGTCATGGCTCGCCGCGGGGCCAAGGTCTCGCACTAGCCTGACGAGTTCCAAGGGGGCCAGCGGCACGGTCACCGGCCGCACGGTCGGTGACCGGTCACGACTGCAGCGCGGTCCCGACTGCAGCCCGGTCACGACTGGAGCCCGGTCACAAGCGGAGCCCGGTCACGACTGCAGGCCACTCACGACTGCAGGCCGAGGGTCGCCATTCGGTGCGCGTGCTTCTCGGTGAGGCGGGCGAACATCCGCCCGATCGCTGCCAGGTCCATGCCGGGGCGGTCGACTCCGCCGACGAGGAGCGCGACGAGGGCATCCCGCTCGGCGGCGACGCGCTGGGCCTGTGAGAGCGCCTCGCCGACCAGTCGGCGTCCCCAGAGCGCGAGGCGGCCACCGACCCGAGGATCGTCCGCGATGGCCTTGCGTACACGGTCGACGACGAAGGTCACGTGCCCGGAGTTCTCGAGCACCTCGAGAACGAGGGCCCGGGTGTCGGCATCGACGAAGGCGGCGACCTCGCGGTAGAAGTCCGTCGCGATCCCGTCGCCGACGTACGCCTTCACCAGTCCTTCCAACCAGTCGGCCGGTGCGGTGTGCCGGTGGAACTCGTCGAGCGCGGCGCGGAACGGCTCCATCGCCGAGACCGGTTCGACCCCGAGGTCCTGGAGCCGGTCGCGGAGCCGCTCGAAGTGGTGGAACTCGGTCACCGCGAGGGTGCCCAGTGCCGCCTTGTCGCCCAACGTGGGTGCCATCGTGGCGTCATCGGCGAGCCGTTCGAATGCGGTGAGTTCGGCGTAGGCGAGCACACCGACCAGGTCGATGACGGCGGGGCGGTAGACCGGATCCTCCTGGGCCGCCACACCACTGGCCGGCCCCGCTCCCCCCGCGGGCGCGTCCCGGCCGGGTCGATCACTGTCGTTCGCGCTCATGGGGAATGAGCTTAGGGGGTGTTTGATGGACAGCCCTGAAGCGATCGCACCACGGTTGCACAGGGGCGGCGTACGCGGCTCGACCACGCCGCCCGGACCCGGTGACGGGGCGGCAGTTAGACTCCGTGACGAGGGCTTCCCGTGATCCGGGCAGCCGGTGGGCTTCCACCGCTCCGGTCGCCTGTGGGCGGGCCCGAATCCGACACGCCGCATGGCGTACGAACAAGAGGCGAAAAGCTCTGACGACTTTCAAGGAACTTGGCGCGCTCCCGGACATCGAGGACGCGCTCTCCCGCGTCGGGATCAAGGAGCCGTTTCCGATCCAGCAGATGGCGATCCCCATCGCGCTCACCGGCGCCGACCTGATCGCGCAGGCGCGAACCGGCACCGGCAAGACGCTCGCATTCGGCGTCCCCCTTCTGCAGCGCATCGTCGGCCCGCGGGACCGGGACTTCGAGGACCTGGACGCGCCTGGCAAGCCCCAGGCACTGGTCGTGGCACCGACCCGGGAGCTTGCCCTGCAGGTCGCCGCCGACCTCACGGTTGCCGGTTCTATCCGGGGAGCGAGGGTTCTGACCGTCTATGGCGGGGTGGCCTACGAACCGCAGCTGGACGCGCTGAAGGCCGGCGTCGAGGTTGTCGTCGGCACCCCCGGGCGGCTGCTCGACCTCGCCGACCGCCGGGCGCTCCAGCTTTCCCACGTCAAGGTGCTGGTGCTCGACGAGGCGGACCGGATGCTCGACCTGGGCTTCCTCCCCGACGTCGAACGCCTGATCAAGATGACCCACGAGCTCCGCCAGACGATGCTCTTCTCGGCGACGATGCCAGGGGACGTGGTGCAGCTGGCCCGCCGGCACATGCGGCATCCGGTCAATGTGCGCGCGGAATCCGCGGACGAGAGTCAGGTGGTGCCCGCGACCGCCCAGTTCGTCTACCGCTGCCATGACCTCGACAAGGCCGAGATCCTGGCCCGCATCCTTCAGGCCGAGAGCCGGGGACGGGTGATGATCTTCTGCACCACCAAGCGGGGCGCGCAGCGGGTCGCCGACGACATCGCCGACCGCGGATTCGCCGCGGCACCGATCCACGGTGACCTCGGCCAGATCGCCCGGGAGCGGGCGCTGGAGCGGTTCCGTTCCGGCAAGGTCGACGTGCTCGTGGCCACCGACGTCGCCGCCCGGGGGATCGACGTCGAAGGCGTCACCCATGTCGTCAACCACACCTGCCCCGACGACGACAAGACCTACGTCCACCGGATCGGGCGTACTGGCCGGGCGGGAGCGTCCGGTATCGCGGTGACCTTCGTCGACTGGCAGGACCTCGCCAGGTGGAAGGTCATCAACTCCACGCTCGGGCTGCCGTTCGAGGCCCCGGTGGAGACCTACTCCACCTCCGAGCATCTCTTCCACGACCTGGGCATCCCCAAGGACACGACCGGACGGATCGGCGAACCACGCGAGGGCGGCACGAACCGCACCAGTGAGCGGGGCCGTGACCGGGGCCGCCGCGGTCAGGAGTCAGGCGAACGCGACAAGCCGTCCCGGCGCCGCTCGCGGAGCCGCCGAGGCGATGCACCCGAACGTACGACCGGTAGGGATGAACGCGACAAGCGGGAGCAGAGTGGCGGCCGCGAGGGTCGGTCGAGCCGGGGTCGCCGGCGCCGCCGACTTCGTGCGGGCGTTGTGGTCGCCGACAAGGGTGAGGCGCCCTCCGCCGAATCCGCCGGCGAATCCGCTGCCAGCTC
>JBOHED010000683.1:0-3866 GCA_050700915.1 Actinopolymorphaceae bacterium
TCCTACAGCTATCTCGACGCTGGCGTCGACTACCCGCAGTTCACGCTGGCCCCTGAGATCGGTCGCGTACCCGGCTACTCCCGGCTGCACCTGTCCGACGGCCAACTCGCTCGTGCCCAGCGGCTCCTCGACGACAGCATCGTCATTTCCCTGCACGAGCACCCCTCGGTGTTCCCCGCCGCCATCACCGAGACCGTTGCCTACCACCGTTCCGGCCGGCAGCACACCGGCTACGAAGGGCTCGCGCGCTCGGGCCTCACCGCCGTGTTCGACAACTTCATGGACGGCATCGCCTGTGTGACGAGCCAGGCGGGTTGGAAGTGGACCGACATCATCGCCGACCTCGGGATGCGGTTCGCCGACCTCGCGCACCAGGACCTCGTGTTCCGGGCGGAGACGGTCGCCGACATCCGGCGCGCGCACGAGACCGGCCGGATCGCCCTGGTGCCGGGCCTGGAGGCCGCGACGCCGATCGAGAACGAACTCGACCGGATCGACGTCCTGTACGGCTTCGGCGTACGTCAGATGGGCATTGCCTACAGCGAGGCCAACGCGCTCGGCAGCGGATTGAAGGAACGCCGCGACGGCGGGCTGACCGACTTCGGCCGGCGGGCCGTGACCCGGATGAACAAGCTCGGCATCGCCATCGACGTCTCCCACTCCGGTGACCTCACCTCGCTGGAGACCATCGAGCACTCGACCGTGCCGATATTCCTCACGCATGCGGGTGCCCGTGCCGTCTGGGACTCCGTACGCATGAAACCCGACGCGGTGCTCCAGGCCTGCGCCGAACGCGGCGGGGTGATCGGGATCGAGGCGGCACCGCACACGACGATGTCGGCGGCCCACCCGCGGCACTCCCTCGACTCGGTGATGGACCACTTCACCTACTGCGTCGAGAAGGTGGGCATCGAGCACGTGGCGTTCGGGCCCGACACGTTGTTCGGCGACCACGTGGGGCTGCACGCGGTGTTCGCCGGCCATGTGTCGTTCGACGCCATCCAGGCAGGCAAGACGTACGAGAAGGTCGAGTACGTCGACGGCCTGGAGAACCCCGGTGAGTGCTTTCCCAACATCGTGGGCTGGCTCGTCTCCCACGACTACTCAGACGACGAGATCCGTGCGGTGATCGGAGGAAACATCCTCCGGGTCCTCGAGGAGGTATGGGTGCCATGAGCTGGTCCAGAACGCTTACGGGGGCGGTAGCTGTGGTGGCGATGCTCGCCGCCGCGTGCACGCCGAGCGTCCCCGACGAGCCCGGTCCCGGGACCGACACCGACGAGAAGTCCACCGAGCAGAGCAAGCTCGTCATCGGCACGACCGCCGACGTCGTCAACTTCAACCCGCTGGTCGGCAACAGTCGTACGGACCTGATCGTCACCGACCTGATGTATCCCAAGCTCATGCAGATGGACCTCACGGGGACGAAAGAGCCGCTGGTGGCCACCGAGTGGGGGTACACCGACGGCGGTCGTACGGCGTGGATGACCATCCGCGACGACCTCACCTGGTCGGACGGAACGCCGTTCACCGCCGAGGACGTCGCGTTCACGGTCTCGTCGATCTGGAAGGAGAAGATCGGCGTCTACGCCGGACTCATCCCGTCGTTCAAGAAGGCGACGGCGGTCTCGGACACCCGGGTGGAGTTCGAGCTGTCGCGGCCGGACGGCACGTTCCTCACCAGCCTCGGCTTCTGGGTGCCGATCGTGCCCGCCCACGTCTTCGGCAAGGCCGAGAGCGTGCAGGAGTTTCCCAACACCGAGGACTGGGTGAGCGCAGGACCGTACAAGCTCACATCGGTGAAGAAGGGCGAGAGCTACTCGCTCGAGGCCGTGGAGTCGTATCCCTTCGCACCGGGCGGCAAGCCGACGCTGAAAGAGGTGGAGTTCCGCGTCTACCCCGACGTCAACACCGAGGTGCTCGCGCTGCGCAGCGGTGAGCTCGACGTTGTTTCCAATGCCATCCCACCGGCCCAGGCCAAGTCGTTGAAGGGTGTCGACGGGGTCAGCCTGCAGGAGGTGCCGTCGCTCGGCTACGCACACGTGCAGTACAACACCAAGCGCAAACCGCTCGACCGGGTGGAGGTACGCCGGGCCCTGGCCAAGACGGTCGACGCCGCCGCGATCCGTCGGGTCGTCCTGCAGGGACAGGCGAAGTCCACCGGGTCCAGCGTGGTCACCCCGACCCTGGACTTCTGGCACGACCCGAGCCTGCAGGAGTACGCCTACGACCCGAAGGCCGCGAGGGCCGAGCTGGAGAAGGCCGGCTTCGCCGACGGTGACGGCGACGGGCTCCTCGACGACCTGCAGCTGACGATGATCTACGACAAGGCCGACCCGATCCTGGCGTCGCTGTCCCAGCTGGTCCGCGACACGAGTCGGGAGGCCGGAGTCGACATCAAGCTGTCGGGCCTGGAACGCAACACCTACGGCGAGAAGACCGCCGAGCGCGACTTCGACATCTACGTCGGCTCGTGGGCGATCATGGAGGACCCGCCGGCCTATCTCGGACTCGCGTTCCGCTCCGGCGGGTTCATCAACTACGGCCAGGTCGCCGATCCCACGCTGGACGCGCTGATCGACCGGGCCCAGCACGCGACCACGCCGGAAGAGGCGCGGGAACCAGTACACGACATCGCGCGTCGGGTACACGAGCAGGCCTACGACGTCGTGCTCTACGTACAGACGTTCAACATCGCCCACGACTCGTCGTGGGGCAACTTCGTGGTGCAACCGAGTGAGCTGCTCTCGATCATCAACCCACAGTCGTTGGCGCAGGTACGCCAGCGGGACTGAGTGACAGGGCCAAACGAGCCAGAAGGCTGGACAGGACGGGGCATGCTGGCGTTCACGGGCCGGCGACTACTGCGTGGCTTGGTCACGCTGTGGTTCGCGGTGACGGTGACGTTCTTCCTCGTCCGGCTGTTGCCAGGTGACCCCGCCCTCGCGGTCGCCGACCCCGGCATGACCGAGGAGCTCCGGCAGGAACTGCTGCGCGACTACGGCCTCGACCAGCCACTCGTCGTGCAGTACGCCGCCTATCTCGGCCAGCTGCTGCAGGGAAATCTCGGCGTCTCGCTGCGCGAGTCGGTTCCGGTGAGTTCGATCCTCGCCGAGCGGGTTCCGTGGACGCTCATCCTCACCGGGTCGGCGATGCTTGTGACGCTGGTGGTCGGCGTTCCTCTCGGTGTGCTCGCAGCGACGAGAGCGCGCGGTCCGGTCGACCGGCTGGTGCAGGTCGGCGGTGTCCTGGGACAGTCGCTGTTCGTACCGAGTGTGGGCGTGTTCCTGTTGTACGTCTTCGGGCTGACGCTCGGGTGGTTCCCGATCGGTGGGGCGATGGACAGCGACGTGAGCGGCCCGGTCGAGGCGTACCTCAGCATGATGCACCACCTGGTCCTGCCGTGTATGTCGCTGGTGCTGGTGCAGCTCGGTCCGTACGTCCTCACCCTGCGCGCCACGCTGATCGAGAGTCTCGGCGAGGACTACTGCGAGCTCGCCCGCGCCAAGGGTGTTCCCGAGCGGGTGGTCGTGTGGAAGCACGCCCTGCGCAACGCCCTGCTTCCCACGACGACACTGGCCGGTCTTCAGCTCGGTTTCCTGGTCGGTGGTGCGGTCCTCACCGAGACGATCTACGCTTATCCTGGGCTCGGCCGCGCGATCTATGACAACGTCGGCCGCCTCGACTTTCCTGTCCTGCAAGGGGCTTTCCTGCTGCTGGCCGCGACCGTCGTGGTGGCCAACCTGCTCACGGACCTGCTCTACGGCCTGCTCGATCCGAGGGTGAGGTCGCGATGACGACACCCGCCGACACGTCAGTTGGTGGCGCCTCCGTGGGTGGCGCCTCCGTTGGCGGCACACCACCAG
>JBOHED010000684.1:0-8367 GCA_050700915.1 Actinopolymorphaceae bacterium
ACGGTGCGGGAGTAGGCATCGCGCAGCAGGCCGAGGATGTGCCGCAGCATCATGAACCGCTTGCCGCTGCCGAAGCTCCCGGTCGCGAACTCCCGGTCGAGGTCCCACAGCGTGAGCCCGTGCGTCACGACGTCGAGGTCGGCGTGCCGGCGGACCTTGTAGTCGAGCGGGTCGGTGTCGGCGATCAGGTGGCCGCGGACGCGGTAGGCGTGGATGAGTTCCAACACCCGCGCCTGCCGGCCGATCTCGTCGTCGTGCGAGGTCGGAATGTCGGAGACCCAACGGACCGGTTCGTACGGAATCCGCAGCGCCGCGAAGATGTCTTCGTAGAAGTCGTCCTCGCCGAGCAGCAGGTGGTGCACCCGGCGGAGGAACTCACCCGACTGCGCACCCTGGATCACCCGATGGTCGTAGGTCGAGGTCAACGTCATCGTCTTGCTGACCGCGAGTCGGTTGAGCGTCTCCTCGGCCGCGCCCTGGTACTCGGCGGGGTACTCCATCGCGCCGACACCGACAATGGCGCTCTGGCCGGCCATCAGGCGCGGCACCGGGTGGGTGGTGCCGACCGTGCCGACGTTGGTGAGGCTGATCGTGGTGCCCTGGAAGTCCTCCACGGTCAGCTTGTTGGTGCGGGCCCTGCGTACGACGTCTTCGTACGCACCCCAGAACGACGCGAAGTCGAGGGTCTCGGCGGCCTTGATGTTGGGCACCAGCAGCTGCCGGCTGCCGTCGGGTTTCGAGATGTCGATCGCGAGCCCGAGCGACAGGTGCGAAGGCTTCACCATGGTGGGCTTGCCCTCGACCTCGGTGAAGCTGTAGTTCATCTCCGGCATCGACCGGACGGCCTTCGCGATGGCGTAGCCGATGAGGTGGGTGAAGCTGACCTTGCCGCCGCGCGAGCGGGCGAGGTGGTTGTTGATGACGATCCGGTTGTCGATCAGCAGCTTCACCGGGACCTGCCGCACGCTCGTGGCGGTCGGGACGGTGAGGCTCTGGTCCATGTTCTTGGCCGTGCGGGCCGCGGCGCCGCGAAGGGGCACGAGTTCCGGCTTCTCGGTCGCGGTCGGCTGCGGCGCGGCCTTGGCCGCCGAGGTTGCCGGTCCGCCGGACGGGCCGGCAGGGGCCGTCGGCTCGCCGGTGCGTGCGCTCGTCCGCGTCGCCCGGTCCTGACTGGTCGTCGAGGTCCTGCCACCGGGCGGCGTGGCCGGTCGGGTCGATGTCGACGGGCCGGGGTCGGTGCCCGACGGATGCACCTTGGGCCGCGGCGCCGGGCCGAGTGCCGCGGTCGTGGCCGTCTTCTCGGCCGTCGCGGCCGTGCCCTCGTCCCGCTCGCGACCATTGGACTCGGGGTGGTAGTCACGGAAGAACGTCAGCCACGCCTTGTCCACCGAGTCAGGATCTTTGAGGTAGCGCTGGTACATCTCGTCGACGAGCCACTCATTTGTCCCAAACTGGGACAACGGGTCGTTGTGCGAGGACTGGGACGCCACGGCGCTAATCGCCTCTTCCACTCACCATCATGGTTCGTACCGTCTTCGGGCTTCGGGGCCAAGCGTAGTCGTCGATTTCAACTCCATACGTGACGGACGCGTGACAACGGCGGCGTGGCGCCGCGCGGGCATGGCGATGCCACGTCCGGTCATGGCTGTCCGAGCGGTCACGCAGGAGCATCGTCGCGGTCTGGAGCCTCCGAACCCCTACAGGTCGGGAAGCTGCGACGCGGACAGGACGTACTGGAAGAGGTTCCGGTAACGCCGCATGACGGTGCGCAGCTCGTCGGTGCTCATGCTGTCGTTGTGCCGCCACTCCCGCTCGATGCGGTCGCGATGATCGGTGAACGTCGACGTGACGAACTGCATCGCGTCACCGATGAGCAGGCCGGCCTCGCGAACGGCATCGCGCGGGTCGTCGAGGATCTGCGCCTGGGTGACCAGCCAACGGTGCTGGAGCTCCTCGACATGTCGCTTGCGGGCGGCCTCGAGCTGCTCGGCCTCGCTGAGCTGCGGCAGATCCTCGCCGGCGCCGTCGAGAGGGTCCGTGTCGCCCTCGTCGCGGCTGTCCTGGATGCCGGACAGCTTCGGGTCGTCGACGGGCTGGCTGCCGGCAAGACCGGCGTCCGGCTGCCAGGCGAGCCCACTCGGGTGGGGAGGTACGGACTGGAGCCGGGGGCTGTCCGAGGGCGTGGAGTCGTCGGAGCGGGGCGAGGTGGTCACGGGACCTTCCCAGGAGTCGCGCGGCGGGGTCGGCGCGGACGCCGGAACGGGTGGGCGAGGGGTGGATACGTCCAGCTTGGGCTCGAACGGGCTGTGGTCGGGTTCGAACCTGTTGCGGTCCGGCTCGAACTGGCTGCGCTCGCTGTCGGGTTTGACCTGGTCCGGATCGAACCGGCTCTGGTCGAACGTCCGACCGGTGTCAACGCGTCCCTGCTCGAACGGCGGGGTGTCGACGAACTGCGAGGGTTCGAACTGGCCACGGTCGCGGGGCTCGAAACCGCCCGGGCCGGCCGGCCCGGTGACGCGCTCAGGGGGCGCGCTCTTCAGGTCGTCGGACGGCGGCGGGCGCAGGCCGGGCGGGGCGAAGGCCTCGAAGCCCTCGGGGACGTGGGGCTCCCGCGGTGCCGGCGGGCCGGGCTCGAGCGTCCGCTCGAACCGGTGGGGGTCGTTGGCCACGTTGTCGTCACCTTCTGTTTCGGGGGGAGAGGTGAGGCGCTCCAGCCACGACTTCCGGCCTTTCTGGACGTCTCGCATCGACGTTCCTCCCGCCTTACTGATCGACACTGTGACTCATCGGGACAGCTCCAGCCCGATGGGTCCGCGGATCTTGGCACGATGAGTCGGGGCGAGCCTGTATTACCTGGGTGATCCTGTCAAGCCCGGTTCTCACGCATTGTTATCCGCAATCTGCGTTGCGTCATCGCGCGTATGTGCTCGGTGGCTGTCCGCAATTATGCCGCCTCATTCCTCTTCTCCTTTTCGTAGTGTCATGTCCTGATGTCAGTCGGACTCAGCGTGACGTCGACGTCGCGGTAAGCAGCCGTTCGAGTGCTTTCGTACGGCCAGAGGGATATGTACTGTCGGTGAGAATGGTGCGGATGAGCGGGAACGACGACATCGCCGAGGCCTGGGCGTTCCACGACGCCACCAAGTACTCCGTGCGCGAGGAGTCGGACGGGCCCGGTATCGCGATGGGGACGCCGCCCGATCTCGAGGAGGCGATCTGGGAGAAGGACCGGTCGCTCGAGCCCTTTCCGTACAAGATCTACACCTCGCTCCAGCCGATCCCGCTCCCTCGCGAGTTCGCCACCTCGACGGTGCCGGCGTTCGACGCCCTCTCCGCGGTCGGTGGCGAGGCGTCGGTGGCCGGGGCTCCGCCGCCCCCCGACCTCGCCACGCTGGCCCGGATCGCGCTCTATTCCTGCGGCCTCCTCGACCGCCGGACGACACTGCGCGGCGGCCGCGTCATCGACTACCGCGCGGCTGGCGGAACCGGCGCGCGCTTCCACCTCGAGGCCTACCTCGTCTGCGGCGGCCTTCCTGACCTTCCGGCCGGTGTCTACCACTACGCCGCGCACGACCACAGCCTGCGCCAGCTCAGATCCGGCGACTTTCGCGGCGCCCTCTCCCACGCCAGCGGCAGCGAACCCGCGCTGGCGTCCGCTCCGGTGGTCCTCGCGTTGACGAGTACTTTCTGGCGGAACGCCTGGCGGTACAAGGCGCGGGCGTACCGCCACACGTACTGGGACGCCGGAACCACCCTGTCGCACACCCGCGCGGTCGCCGCGTCGACCGGCCTCCCGGCCACGCTGGTGATGGGTTACGTGGACAAGGAGGTGAACGACCTGCTCGGCGTGGACGGCGTACGCGAGACGACCGTCGCCCTGTGCGCGCTCGGGCACGGCGGCGCCGCGAGCCCACCGACCGGCCGTCCGGAAGTCCCGCCGCTCGACCTGCCCACCCAGCCGATCTCTCCCGGTGAGGTGACCTTCCCGGCCATCCCGCGCATGCACGCCGCGACCTGCCTGGACTCCGTCGCCGAGGTGGAGCGGTGGGGTGCGTCGCCTCTCGTGCGTACGCCT
The DNA here is from genome assembly GCA_050700915.1 of Actinopolymorphaceae bacterium. GTDB lineage: Bacteria > Actinomycetota > Actinomycetes > Propionibacteriales > Actinopolymorphaceae > Thermasporomyces. The sequence goes on from JBOHED010000684.1 coordinate 4,076, forward strand.
GCCGAACCGCGCGGACCGCTTGTGCCCCTCGCGCCGTTCGCACCCGCCGACCTCGCCGCCGTGTCCGTCGAGGAGGTCATCGCCCGGCGGCGGTCGACCCGGCACTTCGACGTCGACGCTGAACTGCCGTTCGCCGCGTTCTCGACCCTGCTCGACCGGTCGACGCGAGGGATCGCGGCGGACTGCCTCACTCCAGGTGCGCGGGCCCTGCACGACTGCTATCTCATCGTGCACGGCGTCGAAGGACTCGCGCCCGGTGTCTACGTCCATCATCCGGCTCTGGGCGGACCGGGTCATCTGGGCGAGCACGGCCATGGGGGCGCTGCCGGAGCGGTCGAGTTGCTGCGGGAAGGTGACTTTCGGCAGGACGCGCAGCGACTCGCCGTGGGGCAGTGGTATCCCGCCGACGCCCACGTCAACGCCTACTACCTGACCGATCTCACGCCCGTCCTTCGGTCGTACGGCAACCGGGGCTACCGGTTGAGCCAACTCGAGTGCGCGTTGTCCGCCGGCATCCTCCACCTGGGAACGCATGCACTGGGCCGGATCGACCACGCAGGTGCGGTGGTGCGGCTGGGTGCGGTCGGCTCGACGTCGTGCGACGACGACGTGGTGGAGTTCTTCTCCCCCCATGCGGCCGGCAAGAGCTACATGTTCGTGACCGTGTTCGGACGGCGGCGGCCGACCCGGCGACGCTGAGTGCGCCGGAGTACGTCGAAAATCACGTCATGTCGCACGCTATGTCTCTTGTCCGTTCCGGTGCGAATGGTGATTGAGTTCCGGTGTAAAAGCCGATTCGGCGCAGACGCCGTATTTGTTCTGAGTAGCTCGACGTGCGTTCGATTGGTCAATGCACATTCGCGATGCGGCCGATGTCGCGTTCAGGTCGGAGGTGGCCGGGTATCTCCTCGGCAGCCGGGCGACAGGCCGACGTGATCTGTGCGTTTTCGGTGTGCAGGTGCTGCTTTCGAACAACCAGAAAAGCCCGCGAGAGTGGCGGGCGGAGCGCATAGTCGAAAGGTACCTGAGCTGGGATGGCGAACCCGAAAAGACCACTCGCGGCGGGCGAACTTTCGGCGGGCGAACTTTCGGCGGGTGAACTTTGGCTGGTGAGACCTTTGCTGGTGGGGAGGGGAGGGGCATGGCGGGCGAGCCGGGACTGAGCAGTGACTGGCGCACTGGTCGCGAAGGGCAACACCGCGGCAGGGATGCGGCGACGCGTTCCTCGACGGACCGGTTGATCCCGCACGCGCGTGACCCTCTTGACCCACCGCAGCCGCGGAGCGTTCTCGATGCCAAGGTGACGCCGCCTGTGCCCGCTGTGCCTGTCCTGGCAAGGCCGCGGCTATTTCAGGCGCTGACCACGGCGACCGAGCGTCGGGTGACCGTCATGAACGCCTCGGCGGGTGCGGGCAAGACACTGCTCCTCGCGTCGTGGTCGAGTTGGTCCACCAGGCAACGCGTCGCCTGGGTCTCGTGCGACCGGAACGACAACGAGCCCAAGGTCTTCTGGGCATGCGTCGTCGAGGCACTCCGCCGCGCGTACGGACGCGAGACCGAAAGCCTTGCCCAGCTTGCTGGTCGGGACGATCTCGCGAGCGACACGTTTGCCGAGCGGCTGCTCGACGCGCTGATCCCACTCGACGAGCCGGTCGTGCTCGTCCTCGACCAGGTGCACGAGATCACCGACTCCAGACTGCTTGCCGGCCTGGAGATCCTGCTCCGCAACGCGCCCTCGAACCTGCGACTGGTACTCGCCGCACGTGGTGCTCCCGCCCTTTCGCTGGCGCGGCTGCGGGTGGCCGGCGAGCTGGCGGACATCGGCGCGGCGGACCTGGCGTGTACGCCCGCCGAGACGCGGGACCTGTTCGCACTCTTCGGGCTCGACCTGGCGCCGCATCAGATCGCGGGCCTGCTCGAACGTACGCAGGGATGGATGGCCGGCCTGCGTCTCGCGACCCTGTGGTGGCAGGCCCAGTCGCCGCACCAGCGGGACCCGGCGGGCTTCACCGGTGACGAACCGCTCGTCGCCGACTACCTCGCCGACGAGGTGGTCGGTGCCCGGTCGTCCGAGCTCCGGCGCTTTCTGCTGCGTACATGTGTGGTGGATCGGATCACCGGTGAGCTCGCCGACGTCCTCACCGGAGGACGCGACGGGCAGAAGACGCTCGACGCGCTCGACCGCGAGAACGCGCTCGTCGTGCCGGCCGGCCGCCAGCGCGCGTGGTACCACTACAGCCCACTCCTGCGGGAGTTCCTCATCCACCAGCTCGGCCGCGAGATGCCCGACGAGATCCCCGGCCTGCACCGCAAGGCTGCCCACTGGCTGGCCGGGGCTGGCCGGCTGGTCGACGCGGCGCGCAACGCCGTGGCGGCCGGCGACTGTGGGCTGGCCGGCACGCTCCTGGCGCGTGGTGGGAAACGTGCGTTCGCCAATGGCGAGGGGGACGCACTCGAGCCGCTGCTCGCCGGGCTTCCCGCCGAGGAGGTCGCGGCGAACCCCGAACTGGCGGCCGTCTGCGCGACGGCCCGGCTGGCGGCCGGTGACCCCGAAGGTGCGGAGGAGTACGTCCGCGTCGTGGCAGGGGTCGACGACGGCGACACCTCGGACGCCCCCGAGGCCAAGGTCATCGAGATCCGGCTCCACCAGGGGTGCCTGCGCGGGCGGGTCGACGCGGCTGTCGTGGCCCGGGCGCATGAGGTACTCGACGGCGCGCGCGGAAGCGGTCTGCCGGCTCGGCGTCGCAACAGCCTTGCTGGTCTTGCGTACTGGCTCGGCATGGCGGAGCTGTGGACCGGCCGCCTGGTCACCGCGCGGAGGACCCTGGGGCACGCGCTTCCGCTCCTGACCGACAGCGGCTTCTGGCTGTGGGGACGTCGTACGCACGCGTGGCTCGCGCTGCTCGACGCGATAGACGGCAAGCTCGAGCCGGCCGAACGTGCGATCAGGTCGGAACGAAACGGATCCGCGAATGGCCCGATGCGGCTGCTGTACGACACGGCGCAGGTCGTCATCGACATCGAACGGGACCGGCTCGACCAGGCATGGAACCTGCTCACCGCGATCGCTGGGTCACCCGTGGGGGAGGGCGGCGCATCGGTACCGGGCGCCATGCCTCCGGCGGCCGAACGTGCCGAACCCGTTGCCCCGACCAGCTCTGCCGCTTCGGCCAGCTCTGCCGCTTCGGCCAGCCCTGCCGCTTCGGTCGGTGATGCTGGTCCGGCCGGGCTCGGTTCGACTGATCTCGGCGGTCAGGCTGGTGTCGGCGGTCAGGGTGGTTTGGGGGAGCCGTCGCTTCACGAGCTGCTCGGTCTGCTGCGCGCCCGGATCCTCATCCACCAAGGAGATCTGAGTGCGGCCAGAGCCGAGCTCGCCGCGGCGAAGGACGCAGCGAGTCAGCTGCGTACCCACGTCAAGCAGTACGCCGCGTTGCTCGAGGTCGACATCGCCCTGCAGGAGGGCGACCCCACGCAGGGTCGGGCCATCCTCGCCGCCATCGCGGCCGCCAGCACCGCAGCCACGAGCACTGCCGCCACGAGCACCGCTGGCAGCAGCGCAGCCGGCACGGTCATCTCCACGGATGGGAAGCAGGCCGCCACGACGTCCGTCACGACATCCGCGCCGGCGGCCGCGATCTGTGTAGCCGACGGCCGACTGCGGCTCGCCGGGGGAGACCCTGCCGCCGCACTTGCCGCCGTCACACCGTGCCTGTCTGGTACGACCGGCGAGACCCGCCTCCTTGACAGCATCGCGGCTCTGCTGGTCGCCGCGACGGCGCAACGGCGACTGGGTACGCAGGCCTCGGCCACCGGCTTCCTCGAAAAGGCCCTTGCCCTGGGACGTGACAACGGACTCGTCCGCGTCTTCCTCGATTCCGGGCGCGGGGTGCGGGCGCTGCTGACCGTCGTGATACCGCCGGAAGGGCCGCACGCGAGTTTCCGTAGTGCGCTGCTCCACCGGTTCGACGTCCAGCCCAACGCCACCTGGAAGTCGCCGGACCAGACGGTCCGGCTGACGGCGAGCGAACGTGCGGTCCTGCACTACCTGCCGTCCCACCTCACGAACGAGGAGATCGCGCAGGATCTCTGCCTCTCGGTGAACACGGTGAAGTCGCACCTTCGGACGTTGTACCGCAAGCTTGGCGTGGGCAACCGCCGCGAGGCGATTGCGCGCGCACTGCAGCTTGAACTGCTCAGGTAGGTAGGAAGCCCCGGGCAGGACTGCTCGGACAGGCAGATCCCAAGCAGGCAAGGCAGGAGAAGCGCCGGAAGACCACCCCCATGTGGGGCGG
>JBOHED010000685.1:0-6942 GCA_050700915.1 Actinopolymorphaceae bacterium
GGAGAACCGGATCTCGCGCTCGGACCCCATCATCCAACCCGTGACCGAACGAATGACCCGCGCGTCCTCCGGCCCGTCGGCCTCGACCGTACGGATGTCGGTGTTGAGGAAGAGGGTGATGTTGGGCTCGTCGCGGACCGCCTCGAGAACCACGAGATCCCAGTAGTACGGGTTTCCGTCGAGGTTGCGGAACTGGTTCTCGACGAACATCTCACCCATGATCCCGGTCTCCCGGGCGTAGCGGTGCGTGCCATGGCCGGTGGCGCCGCAGACCCAGACCCGCACCTCACTGGAGGAGTTTCCACCGAGGACGGGACGGTTCTGGACCAGGGCCACACTGGCACCCTGACGGGCGGCCGCGATCGCGGCACAGCAGCCTGCCAGGCCGCCACCGACGACAGTCACTTGTGCGGAGAACTCTTCATGGCGCATCCGGTGATCACTCCGATCAGATCGCGGCGTCAGGCAATGAAGTACTGCTCCGGGTTCGTCGGACCTGGGCTGGGATAGACCCAGGAGTTCGGCATGTCGGCGGGGACATTCCGCACCCGGTTCGACACGGTGGCGTACTCCTCCGGCTGGAGATTGATGCCGAGCACGAGGAAGTCGTCCCGCGCGATGGCGAGCACCTCTTTCATGAGCGGGGTGCGGGTCTTCTCATCCGCCGCAGCCCGCAGCTCGTCCCAGAGCTCCAACTGTCGCTTGACCGACGCCGGCGGCTCCTCGCCGTTCTCGCCACCCGTGAGATACCAGTCCCACCACGCGCGGGCGAAGTAGGTCGCACCGGCGCTCACCGGCAGGTAGTAGTAGGGATTGAGGTAGATGTCGTTCCAACCGCCGGCGCCCTGCCAGACGGCGGCCTCGTGTTGCTGCGCCTCGCCGGTCCGTACGTCGAACAATGCGCGGTCCTGACCCTTGATCCTGAGGTCGAGCCCCACATCCTTGGCATAGTTTCTGATGAGCTCGAGAACGGAGGGATATTCGGGCCAGATCGCGGTGGCGAACTCGATCGTGATGCTGAGCCGGTCCCCGTCCGCGCGCAGCCGGAAACCTTCGGAGTCCTTCTTCGGGACCACCCGGTCGAGATGCTCGGCGGCGAGCTTCACGTCGAATTCGGTGTACTGCTTGGCGTACTGCTCATCGTAGAATTCCGACTCCGGTCTGGGTGCGGCCTGGTAGGGCTCACCCTGTTTCTGGTACGCAGCCTCGATGATCTCCTGGCGGTTGATCGCATGGGAGAGTCCGATCCGGAAGTCCTTGTTCCGGAAGACCTCCCGCAACGCCCGGTCCTTGTGGGTGAGGTTCAGGCACAACACCATCGTGTTCATGTTGGACGGGACGGCCTGACTGAAGCGGAAGTCACCCGCCTCTCTTCTCTTCGCCAGCACCGGTTTGTTGGCCAGCGTGTTGCTCGGCCGGAGCTGGAAGTCGTTGTCGCCGGCCAGGACCTGGGTGAGGATCACCTCTGGATCGGAGATGACGCCATAGACAACGCGGTCGATGTACGGCAGCTGCCGACCGTCGGGATCGACCTTCCAGTAGTACGGATTCCGCTCCAGAATGACGCGGGCCCCGTCGCCGACGCCATTGGCGATCTTCCAGGCGAAGAGGGTCGGCAGGTCGGCGTTCACCCAGGTGTCGGTCTTGGCGAAGAACATCTCCGTCCAGCTCGCGAACTTCTCCGCACTTGCCAGGGACTCCGCGTCGGGGTTGTACTTCTTGTGGAACTGTTCGAGGTAGCGAGCCGGTCTGGTGACCAGTGCGGCGCCGATCGTCGAGGCCTGCTCCTGGAGGAACAGCCCGTGCGGGTTCTCGAACGTGAACCGGACCGTCTGCGGGTCGAGCGCCTCCGCCGTCGCCGGGTTCGCCGCTGGGGCGGGAAAGAGGTCTCTGTTGTTGAAGACGTCGTTCTGGGCGAAGACGACGTCATCTGCCGTGAACGGATCGCCGTTGGACCACCGCATTCCGGCCCGCAGGTGGAAGGTGAACTGCTTCGCGTCCGGGGTGACGTCGACCGACTCGGCGATGTTGGGGATCGGCTCCGCATCCCAGTCCGGGCTCCACCGCATCAGGTAGTCGTACCCCACGATCCGGTTGAGCTGAATGGCCTCTGCCGCGCCCAGGATCGCGCTGTGGAGTTCTCCTCCGTACGCACCGGATTCCTCGACGGGCTGCACCGTGAGCGGTGCCTTCGGCAGGCGCTCGGCGAGCTTCGGCAGCTTCCCGGCCTTGACCTGGTCCGTGAGCATCGGCGCCTCCTTCGCGCCCGGCCTGCCCCGGTTCCGGCCGGCGTCCGGTCCACCGCCGGGGTCGGTAGAGAGCAGGTCACAACCGGGCAGGGCGGCGAGGGCGAAGGTGACGGCGCCGGTGGAGGCGAGGAAGCGCCGTCTTGTGGAGCCTGCGTCACGAGGATTCTCGCCCGCTGATCTCATCGGTCCTCCCAGATAGGTACGACCAGGTGACGCGGTTGCTGAGGAGTCCGCTGTCGCTCTACCCGGTACACGCATACTTCAGTGCGATTATGCACGTGCGTATGACTGGCGTCACCGCCGTCGATGGCCGGCACCGGCACTTCCCGCGAGTCAACCGAGGACCGAGCCGCGCGCCCGCCACGCGCGCGGCGACATTCCGGTCACCTCCTTGAACTGCCGGCTGAAGAGGAAGACATCCGGATAGCCCAGCTCCCGCGCAACCCTCCCGACGGCATCCGACGACTCGTCCAGGCGGAGCATCGCGGCCTGGATCCGACGTCTGACCAGCCACGACCGCGGCGCCACTCCGAACGTCTGGCGAAACCTTCGGACGAAGTAGTCCTCGCTGAGCCCGACCACCCGGGCGAGTGTCGCCGCGCTCAGGCGTTCGGCCGGTCGGGTGTCGACGTACGACTCGAGCGCACCACGCTGGTCGCTGTCGAGCGGCGGGGTGCGGCGGTGCCGGGCCGCCGTCCGGAAGACGTCGGAGAAGAGGACGACCAGCAGCGCACGCAACCGCTCCGCACGGTACGGAAGGGCTCCGGACAGCTCGATGACCAGGGCGTCGAAGGCGGTCCGCACCTGCCACGCGCCCGGCACGACCAGGTGGCCGCCAGGGCAACCGGCGGCGTCCGTCGCCAGCCGGAGGCGGTACAACGTGAGGCCGCCATCCACGGCTGCCTGCAACTGGAACTCCGTCGTCGGCGTCACCCAGAAGAACGACCCCGCCGCCAGAGCGACGTCGGTGCCCGCGACCTCGCCGGCCGCCGAGCCTGCCACGACGAGGTAGACGAGGTGTTCGGGCAGGCCACGCGGGAAGTCGAGCGTCCACGTGCCGGGCAGCCGGTCATAGCCGAACAGCCCGCCGGCCACCTGGTCGCCCTCGGTCCTCATCAGGTCGAGCCAGTCCCGTTGCCATGGCGTCACCATCCGACCGATTGTCACACACCGGTCCAGTGCAAAACACCAGCCGAACCAGGGCATGGCACGCGCGGCGACGAAGCGGGACCATCAACCCATGGCGACCACGATGCCCACCACGCCACCCACCACGGGGTCGGCCTCAGCGCCAACCACGGAACTGGCGGCTCCCGCACTGACCCGCGACGAGGTACGGCAGTTCCACGAGTTGGGCTATCTGGGCCCGTACACCGCGATGTCGGTCGAGGAGATGGCCGGCATCCGCCGCCGGATCGAGGACGAGGTCCTGACCACGACCGGCCGCAACCCGAAGAACCCGCTGCAGTCCCGCCACCTCGACCACCGGTTCATCCACGACGTGATCGCGGCACCCGAGATCGTCGGCAGGCTGCGCAGCCTCATCGGCGACGACCTCGTGGTCTGGGCGAGCTACTTCTTCACCAAGGATCCCGGCGGCAAGGAGATCCCCTGGCATCAGGACGCGAACTTCTGGCCGATCGAGCCGCCGCTGAACATCTCCATCTGGATGGCGGTCGACGAGGTGACGACCGAGAACTCCTGCGTACAGATCATCCCCGGGTCGCACCGCACCGTCGTACGACATCTTCCGGCGCCCGAAGGGATGGCGTTCGGGCAGGAAGCCGACCCGGATGCCGTGGACACCTCCGCAGCCGTCGACATGGTGCTGCGCCCCGGCGAGTTCTTCGTCTTCAACGAACGCCTGCTGCACCATTCCCACAAGAACACCTCCCACCGACGCCGGATGGGCCTGTCGGCGAGGTACACCGTGCCGTTCGTCGCGCTCCTCGACCAGGAGGCACCTCCGCTCTTTCCGGGCCATGCCTGCGTGGTGGTCAGCGGCGAGGACACCTTCGGTCTGAACCGCACCGAGCCGCCGCCGCGGACCAGCGCAGCCACGACGTCCTGACCGCACCGCCGGTGAGTGCCGGCCCTTCTTCTGCTCTTGTGCTGCAACACTTCGGTGGCATCGCGCGTCTCGGGTGCAGGAGAGGGGCGTGCGGTGGATGACGAGATCGGGAACTACGAGGTGTTCGTGGCAACCCGGGCCCAGGCGTTGCTTCGGTACGGCTACGTCCTGACCGGGAACCCGCACGATGCCGCCGACCTGATGCAGGAGGCACTCGTGCGGCTGCGTACGGCATGGAGTCGGGTCCACAACAAGCGTGACCCCGAAGCCTTCGTCCGCACCACGATGGCCCGGCTGCACATCAGCGTCTGGCGGCGGAGGCGTCGCGAGACGCTCGTCGCGGCAATGCCTGAACAGGCCTACGACGACACGTCGTTCGTCCGGGCCGAGCTTCGCGACGGCATGTGGGGCGCCTTGACCGCATTGCCGCGGCGGCAGCGTGCGGTCCTGGTCCTGCGCTACTACGAATGCCTCACCGACGAGGAGATCGCGGGAATCCTCAAGGTCTCCCGCGGGACGGTGCGCAGTCAGGCCGCCCGAGCGTTGGAGAAGCTGCGATCGCGCCTTCCTGATTCCGCTGAACCGGCCGATGCCGGAGCGAAGGAGGGAGAGCTTCGATGACACGACAGGTGGAACACGAACTGGTGAGAACGCTCGAATCGGCTGCCGGTCGCGCACCCACGCCCGAACCCGACCTGCTCGCCCAGGTGGAACGGCGGCGGCTACACCTGCAGCAGCGCGCGCAGGTCGTCCTTGCCGGCGCGGCCGTCCTCGCAGTGGTGGCGGGCTCGGCGGTGGCACTCGACGCGACCCGGTCCTCCGGAGGCAGCACTACTGTCACCGCGGCCGGACCGTCGGTGGACGCGCCCACTGAGCGCAGGCCGGCGGATTTGACGGTCGAGCCGATCGAGAAACTCTGGCCCGATGCCGTGCACAACGTTCCCGACCGCCTTGCCGACGGGCGGAAGTTCCGGCCGCAGACCATGGTCGACGAGCGCACCGTGCTGGTCTCGGTCGACGCCCGCTTCGAAGACGTCGGCGAGCTGTGGTTGTACGACCTCCAGGACCGGACGGCCCGCAAGGTCACGACCGTGCGTACGCCGAAGGACGCGAAGGTCTTCGCGTCGAACTTCACCATCGGCGAGGGCTATGTCGTGTGGTGGATCGCCCATCCGGACATGTGGCGGACCAGCATCGAGCTGTGGGCCGCACCACTTGCCGGCGGCGAGGCGCATCTCGTCGGCGGCGTCCACGGCGAGGGCGGCGTGGCAGGGTTGATCGACATCACCGCTGGCAAGGTGAGGTGGTCGCTCTCCGGCGGAGGCGTCTATGAGGCACCACTGTCCGGCGGTGCGCCGACATTGATCGAGGGGACCGAGGAGTTCGGCCTCGTCGACTGGCCATGGGCCGGCACTCCCGCCCGGTCGCTCGAGTCCTGGTCCGGCAGCCCACCGGACGAGATCACCTACCGCACGCTGCGCAACCTGCGGACCGGAGAGGAACGCACCGCCCCCGAACGCCGCGGCAGCTGGACCTGCCGGGTGGAGTGGTGCGTCGGCACCACGGAGGACGGCGGTGCCGTCCAGCGTCGAGACGGCACCGGAGGCCGCGAAGTCGGGAGCGTCATGACGTCGGTCTCCTACGGCAACCAACCCGCCCGGGACCGCTTCGTGCTCGTCGAGGGTGCCAGGTCCATCATCTACGACATCGAGAGCAACCGGGCGGGCCGCGTTGCGGCAATGGACGGTGGCGGCTTCCGGATGATGGCCGATGAGCGGCTGTATTACGTCGAGACGAAGGAGGGCTACCAGCTCATCGACATGGCGGCCATCGAGGCGTCCGAGCCAGCTGGCCAGACCCAGACCCAGACCCTTTTCAGTTCCGGACCATTCGTACGAAATTAAGCCGGGTTGTCCGCATCTACTGTCGGTGCGGGCAACCCGACTTCGCCATGGGATGCGTCCGCTGCCGGACCTCGTAGGAATTCGACCTCGCCCATGTCCTGGCCGGTGGTAGCTTCTGCGCGCCACTTTCAGGAGATGAGGATCAGGTGACGACAAGAGCCATGTCGAGGCGGGCTCTGTCGAGGAGGTCGGTGCTGTCGGCAGGACTCGCATCGACCGGGCTCGCCTTGACGGGTTGCGGTCAGGTCGAGCGACCCACCATCAAGGTCATCAGGCACGAGGGCGCCACCGACCCGCAGACGCAGGCGTTGCGGGAGATCCTCGACCGGCGGGCGAAGGCGCTGCGGAACGACGACGAGCGGACGTTCCTCGCCGACATCGACGAGCGGAACCACCGCCTGATCACCGAACAGCGCAAGGTCTTCGCCAACCTGCGCCAACTCGACTTCACCAGGTTCGACTACGTCCTCGACCGCACCGCTCACGTCGAGGAGGGACGCCTCGTCCGTTTCAAACCGGTGATCCAGATCACCCAGCTGACCGCCGACGTCCAGACCGGCGGGTTCGCTCCCGCGGAGACGTTCCAGTACTCACTGGTTCCTCGAGGCGGCAAGCTGGTCATCGCCGAGATCATGGGGCTGACCGTCCATACCGCGCAGGAGCTGTCGCTGGATGGTCCGATGGCCGACGCACCGTGGAACTTCACGCCCCTCCACAT
>JBOHED010000686.1:0-4038 GCA_050700915.1 Actinopolymorphaceae bacterium
ATCCGGGCGACGAAGCGCCGTCCGTCGGTACGAAAGGCCGCCCGAACCAGCCACCGGTAGTACTCCAGCGCACAGTGCGGAGCCGGCCAGAGCTGCATGGCCTTGCGGTAGTGGCGGGCCGCCTCCGCGTCCGGAAACATCGACCCAGGCGCTGCCCACCGCCTCAGCAGCGTCTCGACCAGTGCGGCGTCGTTGGCGACCAACCGGCGCTCGGGAATGATTGGCGACTGGAACGACACCACGTGCCCGGCCGCCCGCAGCTGCCGGCCGCCGCGAAACGCGGCAGTACGCAGCCGCAGCGGATGGGGCGCCGAGGCAACCGCCAGCCGACTCACCTGGCGAGGGTGCAGCGCCGCCGTCGCCCATGCGACATAACCGCCCCATCCGTGTCCGACCAACACGGCGTCGGAATGACCGAGCGACCGCACCAGTCCGGCTACGTCACCTGCCAGCGTCACCGGGTCGTAGCCGCGCGGCGTCTTGTCGCTCCCGCCGTACCCGCGAAGGTCCATGGCAACCGCCCGGAAACCCAGCTCAGCAAGGGCAGGCAGCTGGCGTCGCCATGCCCACCAGAATTCCGGGAACCCGTGCAGGAACAGGATGAGCGGGCCGTCGCCGGCGTCGGCTACATGGAAGCGAGCGCCGTTGGCGGCGACCCATCGATGGCTCCACGGGCCGTCGATGTCGACGATCCCGCCAGACTTGGCGGTCATGCGTCCCACTGTCCCATAGCGGACACCGCCTCGCGGCCGTTCTCAGGCGGGCCTTCGGTCGGCCTCACCGCGGACGATGGTCCGGGCCGGCGCCGCCGCTGGCACCGCCGCTGGCATTGCCGCGCCCGACCATGCCCTTGGCCTCCTCGATCGAGTGGAGGGTGCGCTCGGGGGCCTTTGCCTTGCGGACACTGCGGAGTCCGACGTAGGAGATGATCATCGCCACCAGCAGGTAGACGCCAGCAACGATCAGGAAGCTCACTGCCGGATGCAGACCGGCCGCCATGAGACCGAAGCCCGCGGCGATCGAGAGCATCAGGAACGCGACGTACGCAAGGAAACCCGCCGCGCCGAAGAGGCCTGCACCCTTGGCCGCCGCACGCACGCTCTCGGTGAGCTCGGCCTTGGCGAGTGCGATCTCGCCGCGTACCAGTGCGGAGAGGTCCCGGCTCGCGCTGGCGACGAGCTGGCCGAGGCTGCGCCCGTCGTGATCGGTCATCGGTCCATCATGCTCCGGAACACGGCCGGATGCCGGTGTCCGGCGTTCCTCATCGCGCCCGGAGGACTGGTCGTACGCGGCGTCTCGGCCCCGGTCGTGGGTCTGGTCGTACGCGGCGTCTCGGTCCCGGTCGTGGGTCTGGTCGTACGCGGCGTCTCGGTCCCGGTCGTAGGTCTCCTCGTAGGCAGGGTCCCGGTCGCGGTCGTAGGTCTCGTCGTACGCCGTGTCCGAATCGCGTGCCGACGCCTGGTCCGGAATGGCGGCCTCGTGGACCTGCCCGCTGGGGTGGGCGGGCTCCCGTGTCTCGTCCTGCCCCGGCATGATCACTCCTTCTGGCGTCGTGCACACACCTTGTCTCCCACCGGGTCTCCTACCGGCGGGGACGCGGCGCGGTCGTCCAGTCTGGTCTGGCGTCGCCTCATTCCCGTCGTACCCACCGCGATCTTGGCCATGCACACGGCGGGCCGGCAGGCAGGCCGGAAGGTCAGGCGGCCGGGTCGTGCACCTCCTGAGAAGTCGCTGACCCTAGGACACCCCTCAACCGGGCGTCCCCGACCGGCGTTGCCGCTGCGCTTCGTAGCACACGATTCCGGCTGCGACCGAGGCGTTCAGGGAACTAGCCGCGCCGACGATCGGGATGCGTACGACCACGTCGCAGGCCTCTCGCCACGTCGCGCTCATGCCGCGCAACTCGTTGCCGACGACGAGCAGCCGAGGACCGGTGAGGTCGGTGCCGTCGACGTCGACCTCACCCGACTCGTCCGTCCCCACCACCTGGAGGGGGATGCCAGCCGCCGACCGCAGTTCGGCGATCCAGGAGAGTACGTCGCGCGGCGAGCCCTGGCGCACGACCGGCACGGCGAACAACGACCCCGTACTCGCACGGACCGCTCGTGGGTCGTAGACGTCGGCCGCGTGTCCGGTGACGACCACGCCGCACACGCCGAACGCGTCCGCCGACCGCACGAGTGTCCCGATGTTGCCCGGGTTGGCCGGCCGGTCGAACAACAGGACCAGGCCGTCCGGTGGTACGACGATGCGGTCCAACCCGTCCGGCGGCATCGCGGCGACCGCGATCAGTTCCGGCGCGCCGTCGGCCTTGTCGCCGAGTTCGTGCAGGAGTTCGGCAGCGACGTCGACCACCTGGGTGCCGGCCGACCCGGACCGCCCCGCCGTCACCCGCGCGATCAGGTCGGTCGCCCATGACGACAACGGGGTGTCGGCGGGCCGGAGGAGTGCGCGGAGCGGCCAGCCGTGGTCGACGGCCAGGGTGATCGGTCGTACGCCATGGACGAGAAACTCCCCGGCCTGATGCCGCTTCGTACGGTTGTCCAGCAGGGCCCGCCACTGCTGGAACCGCGCGTTGCGGGTACCGACCCGTTGCTCCCTGGCGGGGACGCCTGACCGGCTCTTCGCTCGCGACACAGCATCCGATGCTGGCACAGGTCGCCTTCGGCAGCCCGCACTGGAGCGCCCAGGAGCGGTCGGGTCGAATCGGTGAGATCGGTCAGATGAATCGGTGAGATCGGTCAGATCCTGGCATACCGGCCGAAACCGGAAGATCCATACGGGGCCCGCGCGGCACAGAGAACCCGAACCGTCGCCCTGCGGGCTGATGACGTCCAGGTGAACTCTCTCCCTCAGGGGACGAATGAGACCGCGGCCGTACGAAGGAACTGCCAACCCCCGCAGGCCTGCCCCAAGGCGACGCTGGTGCTCGCCGCATGCGTGAGGGGCAGCGGGCGGCGGTCGGAAGCGCCGACGTAGCCCGCTCGATGGGATGAGTCCGCCCCCTGGTGGGTCCGTGGCCTGGGTGGCTAAGATCGCACGCACGCCGCCGCGGGCCAGCTAGGGCAACCGCGAGTTGGCGCTATCAGATGCTCGCAACCATAGGAGTTGGTGGTGTTGCACTCACGGACATTCGCGGGAGTGCTGACCAACCCACCTGGTGAAGCGGAGGCCGTTGCCGCGCGCGATGCTGCGGCGGCTTCGATGTCGTTCGTACGCGAGTAGCTGTGTCCCATTGTCGCCGCCGCACCATAGAGGACGAGAGCACATGAGTGACACAACCACCGGCGCCTTCCGATTGGTGCGTCGGGGCTATGAGCCATCCCAGGTCGACCACCGGATCCGGCATCTCAACGAGGCTGTGGACGCCGCCAGGCGTCAGTCCGTTGAGCTGGCCAGGCGGGTGGAGGAGATCGAAGCCAACACGTCCAGCCGATCCGATGGCTCGAAGGCTGAGCCTTCGTTCGCCGAATTCGGTGAACGGATCGGACGCATCCTCGCACTCGCGGAGGAGGAAGCGGGGGACCTGCGTTCGGTCGCGGCCGCCCAGGCCGACGAGGTACGCCAGGAAGCCCAGCAGGCCGCCATCGAGATCCGCAAGGAAGCCGAGCGCTACGCCAGCGATAAGCGCAAGGAAGCCAACGGCGAGGCCGGAGAGATCGTCGCCGAAGCACGCGAGCGTTCGGGTGAGATCGTCGACGCCGCCGAGCACGATGCGGTCGCGCGTCGTGAGGAGGGCGAGGCCGTCTTCGAGCAGCAGCGCGCGAAGGCCGCCCAGGCTGCCGCCGACATGGAGAAGACCCTGGCGCAGCGACGGGAACGTGCCGAGCAGGACCTCGTCGAACGCACCGCCGCGGCCGAGCAGCACCTGGCCGCGGTCCTCGAGCGGTCCGAGCAGACCCACGCCGAAGCCGAACGTACGCACGCGGAGGCGATGCAGAAGGCCGAGCGTGCCGTGGACGACTCGCAGCGCAAGGCACACGAGATCGTGTCGGAGGCCAAGACCCGGGCCGACCGGATCCGCAGCGAGTCCGACCG
>JBOHED010000687.1:0-4298 GCA_050700915.1 Actinopolymorphaceae bacterium
GTGGGCAGGGTCTTGTGGACCCTGATGATCCGGCGCCGGAGGGTGACGGTGCGCCGGCCGTCGGGATAGACCCGCACCCGTGCCAGCTCCCAACCGCCGTACTCCGCGCGTTCAACAAGCAACTGCCGCACCACTCGTCGGGAGAGCGTGCGCGGCAGCCTCAGCTGATGCGTTTCGTACTCCGCCATCGCCCTATGGTGGCACGCGATTCGGACATGTGCCGGACCGACACCGGCACACCTCGGGCCACCACACCTCCCGAAGCGACGCTTCGGCGTTCACCGTTCGGACATCGTGCGTTCCGGATAGTCGTCCGGCATCGCCGACACGTCGTCCAGCGCGGCGGCGATCTCCGCGGGAAGCTCGACATCTTCGACGGTCAGCGAACCCCGCAGCTGCGCGGCCGTCCGCGCACCGACCACCGGTGCGGTGACACCGGGCCGATCGCGGACCCAGGCGAGGGCCACTTCGAGCGGTGCCAGCCCGAGCCCGTCCGCCGCCCGGCACACGGCGTCGACGATGCGGTGGCCGCGCTTGTCGAGGTAGACGCCGACGAAGCGTTCGAAGTGAGGGGATGCGGCCCGGGAGTCCGCGGGTGTCCCGGTGCGGTACTTGCCGGTCAACACCCCACGTCCGAGTGGCGACCAGGGCAGGACGCCGAGGCCGAGCGCGTGGGCGGCGGGCAGGACCTCGCGTTCGATGCCACGCTGGAGAAGGGAGTACTCCACCTGGGTCGAGGCCAACGGCGAACGTCCCGGCCAGGCGGTCTGGTGGCTGGCGGCGACCCCGGTCTGCCATCCGGTGTAGTTGGAGATACCGACGTAGCGGACCCGCCCGCTGGAGACCGCGAAGTCCAGTGCGGCGAGCGTCTCCTCGAGCGGAACCGCATCGCTCCACGCGTGGACCTGCCACAGGTCGATGGTGTCGACGGCGAGCCTCCGCAGCGAGCCGTCGAGTTCGTCCAGGAGAGTACGCCTGGACACATCGACGACCCGTTCGCCCAGGTGGTACGAGACACCTGCCTTCGTCGCCAGCACCAGCTCCTCGCGCTGGACCAACTGACCAATCAGGCCGCCGAGCACCCGCTCGCTGTCGCCGTCGGCGTGGCCGGCAGCCGTGTCGACGAGCGTCCCGCCGGCCTCGACGAACGCGGTCAGCTGGTCGCGGGCCTCGTGCTGGTCGGTGTCGCGGCCCCAGGTCATGGTTCCGAGCGCGAGCCGGGAGACCTTGAGGCCGGTACGCCCGAGGTACCGCTGCTCCATCGACGATCCCCAATCATTCCCCGACACGCCTGCCACCCCGACCCGGCGGGGACGTTCCGGCGCCGCTCGCGTATGGGACATTAGTCGACCAGTCCTGGCGGCGAGGACCCTAGATGGCTGATTCCAAGGGCAGTCGCCTGACTCGCTTCACCGGCGCCCCCTTGGAATCAGCCATCTAGCCGCGACAAGTAGGCTCGCCGAACCGCGCAGCCGGCCGGGCTCGCTGCCCAGATCCTCCCGGCCAACCGGGACAGTGCCAACCGGGACAAGGAGGAACCTTCGTGCGTCTGGGACTCACCCTCAGCGCGTGGGACCCCGCCGACCTGGCGGTCAACCTGACACTCGCGGAGGAGGCGGACCGGCTCGGCTACGCCGTCTGCTGGGCTGCGGAGGCGTACGGCTTCGACGCCGCGACCATCCTCGCCACCGTCGCGGCGCGGACCTCCCGGATCGACGTCGGCTCCGCGGTCTTCCAGATCCCGGCCCGGTCTCCGGCGATGACCGCGATGACGGCAGCGACACTCGACACGCTCTCCCACGGCAGGTTCCGCCTCGGACTGGGCGTCTCGGGCCCGCAGGTGTCGGAAGGGTGGTACGGCGTCCGGTTCGCGAAGCCCCTCCACCGCACCCGGGAGTACGTCGAGGTGGTCCGGACGGTCCTTGCCCGGGAGCGTCTCGACCGTGCCGGCGAGCACTTCACGCTGCCGCTGCCGAACGGTCCGGGTAAGAAGCTGCGGCTGTCGGTCCGACCGGAACGCGATCAGATCCCGCTCTACCTCGCGGCGGTCGGCCCGGCCAATCTCGCGCTCACCGGGGAGATCGCCGACGGGTGGCTCGGCGTCTTCGTGGCGCCGGAGCACCTGCCGGAGACCCTGGGGCACATTCGTACCGGCCAGAACCGTGCCGGGCGTGACGAGGCCGAGCGGGCGACCTTCGACGCCGTCGCCTGCGTACCAGCCGTGGTCGGTGACGACGTGGCGGCCTGCGCCGAACCGGTACGCCACTATGCCGCGCTGTACGTCGGCGGTATGGGCAGCAGGGAGCAGAACTTCTACAACGCCCTGGCCGTACGCATGGGTTACGCGGAGGAGGCCGCCCGGGTACAGGACCTGTACCTGGCCCGCCAGCATCGCGACGCGGCGGCCGCGGTTCCGCTGGACTTCGTGGACGACACCTCGCTGCTGGGTCCCGCCGAACGGATCGCGGCGCGTCTCGTTCGCTATGCCGAGGCCGGTGTGCGCACACTGTCCGTCCTGCCCTTCGGCGCGACCGTCGAGCAACGGGTCGACACACTGCAGACGATGGCCGGTGCCCTGGCGGCGTCCGGCGTGGGGGAGTAGAGAGCGTGGAACAGGTCCACACGGTCGGTTGGTTGGCTGCGCTCGTCTTCGGCCTCCTGCAGGGTTTGACGGAGTTCCTGCCGATCTCGTCGAGCGCCCACCTGCGGATCGCGGGCGCCCTCGTGCCTGGCTGGGGTGATCCCGGGGCGGCGTTCACCGCAGTCATCCAACTCGGCACGGAGACGGCTGTCGTGGTCTATTTCCGCCGCGAGATCTGGGCGATCATCCGCACCTGGACGCTGGCGCTGTTCCAACCCGCGTTGCGGCGGCATCCAGACGCCCGGATGGGCTGGTACATCATCGTCGGCACGCTACCGATCGGCATCCTTGGCTTCCTGTTCCAGGACACGATCGAGACCGCTCTTCGTTCGCTGGTCTACGTCGGGATCACGCTGATCGGGTTCGGGCTCATCCTCGGGATCGCCGACGCGAAGGCCAGCAACCGCAAGACACTGACCCAGCTGACCCTCCCGCAGGCGGTGCTCTTCGGGTGCGCGCAGGCGCTCGCGTTGATTCCCGGCGTCTCCCGATCCGGTGGCACGATCACGGCCGGACTGCTGATGGGCTACACCCGAGAGGCGGCCGCGAAGTACTCCTTCCTCCTCGCTATCCCGGCCGTCTTCGCCTCGGGCTTCCTCGAGGTCCTCGACATCGGCGGCGACCAGGCGCCCGCCTGGGGACCGACGATCCTCGCCACCGTGGTCAGCTTCGTCGTCGGATACTTCGTGATCGTCTACTTCATGCGCTGGATCTCCCACCACGACTTCCGACCGCTGGTCGTCTACCGCGCGGTCCTCGGCGCCGGTGTGCTCACCCTGCTGGCGTTCGGCGTACTCATGCCGTACGGCTGAGCCGCCGTATTCCTCCACAAGCGCAGCGACCTCGTAGGCTCGGGAGACATGGCCACGCTGTTCCTCGTCCGACACGGACGCACCCAAGCCAACGTCGATGGCGTCCTCGCCGGCTGGACCCCCGGAGTCGGCCTCGACGACGTTGGACGCAAACAGGCCGAGAACCTCGGTGGCCGGTTCGGGTCGATCCCGGTCAAAGGTCTCGTCACGAGCCCGCTCGACCGCTGTCGGCAGACCGCCGAGGCCGTCACTGCGCTGGACGAGAGACCACCGGCCGTCGTCGACGAACGCCTGGGTGAGGTCCGCTACGGCGACTGGCAGGGCCAGCCGCTGAAGAAGTTGGCGAAGGACCCGCTCTGGAAGGTCGTCCAGCAACACCCGAGCGGCATGACCTTCCCGGGCGAGGAGGGCGAATCGTTGCGTTCGATGGCGGATCGGGCGGTCGGCGCGGTGCGCGAATGGGACGCCCGGATCGAGGCCGAACACGGCCCTGACGCCATCTGGGTGGCTGTGAGCCACGGCGACGTGATCAAGGCGATCGTCGCCGACGCGTTGGGCGTCCATCTCGACCAGTTCCAGCGGATCATGATCGACCCGGGTTCGGTCAGTGTCGTGCGTTATGCGCCGCTCCAGACATTCGTCTTACGCGTCTACGACACCGGCAGCTACCTGGCCGCGTTGGTACCTCCGCGACGTCGCCGGCGGCGGACACGGCGGGGATCCGGCGACAGCGACGCGGTCGTCGGCGGTGGCGCCGGGGGCGACGGTGGTGGTCGACGGCATGATCGGCCGACAACGGGCACAGACGGCACGGACGCTGCTCCGACTGCGTAGACCCTCAACAC
>JBOHED010000688.1:0-4683 GCA_050700915.1 Actinopolymorphaceae bacterium
GGTTTATCGTTTCGGCACCGCATAAATCAGTGCGGGCCAGCCGTCAACCGGCTGGCCTGCTCTTTCTTACCCAAGCTCGACGAATGAAGTCCCGGTGAGGTTGCCACCGATATCGGACAGTTTGCCATCGGCGGTCGTACGTACAAAGGCGCGTACAAACCTGCCGCCCGGGCCGCACGGTCCTCGACGAGGAGGTCGCCATGCTCAGCACGATGCTGGACGTCCCGCTCACCACCGGATCACTGACCCGGCACGGCAGCACTGTCCACGGTCGGACAGGGTCCGTGGCGACCCGCACCGCCGACGGCGTGCGCAGGGCGACGTACGCCGAGGTGGCCCGCAACGCCGCCCGCCTCGCGCACGCCCTGCGCGGGCTCGGCGTGACCGCCGACCAGCGGGTCGCGACGTTCATGTGGAACAACCAGGAGCACCTCGAGGCGTACCTCGCCGTCCCCTCGATGGGGGCGGTCCTGCATCCCCTGAACATCCGGTTGCCCTCCGACCAGATCGCCTACATCGCCAACCACGCGGAAGACTTCGCTGTCCTGGTGGATGCCACGCTACTCGCGGCGTTCGGGCCTGTCCTGGCATCGCTCACGACCGTGCGGCATCTCGTGGTTGTGGGTGACAACGCGGCGGAGGCGGCGAGCCAGGTCCGGGGCCAGGCGGCCGGTGTCGAGGTCCATACGTACACCGATATGCTCGCCGGCCAGCCCGACACCTTCGACTGGCCCGACGTCGACGAGCGCTCGGCGGCGGCGATGTGCTACTCGTCGGGGACGACCGGAAACCCCAAGGGGGTGGCGTACTCGCATCGTTCCGTGGTCCTTCATTCCATGGCGATCGGGCTCGGTGACGCGCTGGCGATCGGGACTGCCGACCGCGCGCTTCCGGTGGTGCCGATGTTCCACGTACTCGCCTGGGGAATTCCTCATGCATGCTTCCTGGTGGGCGCGTCGTTGGTGCTGCCCGACCGGTTCATGACGCCGGAACCCCTTGTCAGGTTGGTGGAGGACGAGCGGGTGACGCTCGCCGGCGCGGTGCCCAGCGTGTGGGGCGGGGTGCTGCAGTATCTCGACGCCAATCCCGACACCGACTGGTCCAGCCTGCGCGACGTCATCGTCGGCGGGTCGGCGTGCCCGCGGTCGCTGATGGAGGGCTTCGAGCGCCATGGCGTACGCATCCTGCACGCCTGGGGTATGACCGAGACCTCGCCGGTGGCGACCGTCGCGGTGCCGCCGGAGTTCGCCCTCGGCGAGAAGCGCTGGCGCTACCGGCTGTCCCAGGGGCGACTGGTGTCCCTGGTCGAGGGCCGGGTGGTGACGCCCGACGGCGCCGTCGCACCGTGGGACGGGGAGACGGTCGGAGAGGTGGAGGTACGCGGTCCCTGGGTCGTCGGCAGCTACTACGGCGAGGACGCGGCTGACCGGTTCGACGACGGGTGGCTGCGTACGGGTGACGTGGGGCACCTCGACCCTGATGGTTTTCTCACGCTGACCGATCGGGCGAAGGACGTCATCAAGTCCGGGGGCGAGTGGATTTCGTCGGTGCTGTTGGAGAACCTGCTGATGAGTCATCCGTCGGTCGCGGAGGCCTCGGTGGTGGGCGTACCGGACGAGAAGTGGGGTGAGCGTCCGCTGGCCACTGTGGTCGTACGTTCTGGTGAGTCGGTGACGGCCGAGGCGCTCCGCGACTTCCTGGCAGGGCAGGTGCCGCGCTGGCAGCTGCCGGAGCGCTGGTCCTTCGTGGCGGAGGTCCCGAAGACGAGTGTGGGGAAGTTCGACAAGAAGGTTCTCCGGCAGCGCTATGCCGATGGCGGTCTCGAGGTCGAGACGCTCGCGCGTCGGCCGCGTGAGGACACCGGCCGGTGACGAAGAGTGAACTTTTCTCCGTAATGGCGCTATTCATCCGGCTCCCGATTGACGCTTTCCACAACGGGTAATCGGACGACTGCTGTCCGTATTGTCTCGTGAAAGGAAAGTCATGAAGAAGCTGTTTTCGGTGGCGAGCCTCGCCGCCGTCGTCGCGGTCCTGACCCTCGCGACGCCGGCGTCGGCGAGCACCGTCGTGCCCACGGAGGGCTCGTCGCTGCTCGACAGCCTCGGCCTGGGTCTCGACGTGGCCCTGTCCGCGGTGGTTCAGGTGGGAGGCCTCGTCTCCGCCGCCCTCGGCCTCGGGGTGGGTCTCTAGCCCGGCCACCGCGTATCACCATGAGGGCCTTCTCTGCATGCAGAGAAGGCCCTCACCCGTTGCCGGACGTTGGCGGGCGTTCGTGGCCGCGGTCACGGCCGGCTGTGGAGGAGCTCCCGCACCTGGTCGTCGGTCGTCGGGCGGAAGTCCTGGTACCACCGGCCGACCGCCTCGAACGGGTCCGGTGTTAGCGGGCAGACGATCTCGTCGACGGCGTCGGCGATCTCGCGGAGTGCCTGCTCCGGCGCCACCGGAACGGCGAGCACCACCCTCGCGGGATCGAGCCTCCGAACAGCCACCGCGGCCGCCCGCGCGGTCGCGCCGGTGGCCATACCGTCGTCGACGAGGACGACGATCCGCCCCTCGATCGGCACGGGGGGTCGGTCGCCCCGGTAGGCAGCTTCCCGGCGGGCGAGCTCGGTCAACTCCTGCCGGCTCACCTCGTCGATCTCGTCCGGGCGGATCCGGAGTTGTCGTACGACATCATCGTTGAGTACCCGAACGGGTCCACTCGCCACCGCGCCCATCGCCAACTCGGGATGCCACGGGACGCCGAGCTTGCGTACGCAGAACACATCGAGGGGCGCACCGAGGCGTTCGGCCACGGCGGCGGCGGTGACGACACCGCCTCGGGGGAGACCCAGAATGGTGAGATCGGCGCGCCCCGAGTAGGCCGCCAGCTGGTCGGCCAGCTGACGACCCGCGTCATGTCGGTCGGTGTAACCGACCGTGCGGACTGCGCTTCGCCTGGTCATGGCGGGACCTCTTGTCCGAACCGTACCTCGTGCTCGCCGCGTGGGCACGGACGCGCACCTCGCGTTTCGGCCGGCGCCGGTGGGCTGGCCATCGGCAATGCGCTTTGCCCGGTCGGCCCGCCGACCGCTACCCTGATGCGGCATGTTTGGCTTCTGCCAGGGGAGGCGTCGCCTAGTCCGGTCTATGGCGCCCGCCTGCTAAGCGGGTTGAGGTCTTAAAGCCTCTCGAGGGTTCAAATCCCTCCGCCTCCGCTCTCACCAGCGGAAACGCCCCAACGACGAGCGCCGAGCCAACCCCCGGCGAGGGGTGGCTCGGCGCCCTTGTCTCCGTTCTTGTCTCATTTGCCTCTGTCCGACCGGCGTGGCGCCGTGCTGTCCTGGACCTCGATGTCCCACAAGAGCCCTGCCAACTCGCTCGGGCACACTGCGACGGATCGGGTCCGTCACGTGCTGGTACCGCGCGGCCTTCGCCGTCGTGGACCATCCCATGATCGCCATGACGGTTCGCTGAGGAACGCCGAGGACCAGCAGCACGGTCGCGGCCGAGTGTCGTGCATCGTGTAGTCGACCGTTGCGTACGCCGGCTTTCTTCAGCAGCACTGTCCACTGGTAGTCGGTGCTCGGGTTGACCGGTTCGCCGGTCGGGGAGGTGAAGACCCAGCCGCCTTCAGACCACAAGTTCCGTGCAAGCGCCCGCTCGACAGCCTGCTCATCGCGGTGCCGCCGTAGCAAGAGCACGAGCTGCTCGGGCAGACCGATCCGACGCCGGCCCGCCCGAGACTTGGTGGCCTTCGTCACGGGTCGTGCTGGGCGACGTGCCGGGCACGAGCCAGCACGCTGCCCACACTTGCCACTACACGTGGGCCTCGTCGAGGCCAGACCATTCGAGGATGCCGCCGACTTGGTAGGCGAGGGCTGCGAGGGTGCGTTTGCGTCCGTCGCACATGGTGGCGAGTCGGTTGGCACCGCGGGCGATGACGGTGGTGACGTAGGCGGCGGGTCCTCGTCCATGGGCGGCTGGTCGAGGTAGCGCACTTGCCGGGTTGGCGGCAGTGGTCTCGGCGTGGTGACGCGGATGACTTCGCGGGCAAGCGAGGTGGGCAGTTGGCCGGGTGCGGTGAGATCGCCGGCGACAACTTCGTACTTGGCGGCGGTTGCGGTGGCACGGTCGATCGGGAGTTTCCAGCACCGACTGGAGCCAGCGGAGCTTCGCGTCTGCGATGCCGTGATGGGCGAGCGGCTGAGGGAGGACGGCTACGAACTGACCGGTGCCGGGCCGCCGGAGCAGGAGCAGTTGGAGGACTACTTCGGCTACGCGCGGCGGCAGCGTCGCCGGGTGCGTCGGCGGCGAAAGCGGCACCGGCGCGTGCAGTATCCCTGGCCGGTGGCGGCTATGTCGGTCCGCGAGGCACGGCTGCACCGCGAGATGGCGGCGATGAAGAACGAGGTCGCGAACCTGTCCGGCCAGCGTGACGATCTGCAGAAGCGGCTCGCGAACGTGACCGACTCGCGTTCGTGGCGGCTGACCGCGCCACTCCGCGCAGCCCACCCGAAGCAGGTCCGGGAGGCCGCACAGACCGGCCGCGCCCGGGTTGCTGGTGGGTCCGGCCCGTCCTAGATGACCTATTCCAAGGGGGTTAGTGGTCGTAGGCGGTCAGGGAGCGCTTGGTCGGCTGGCCGGTGCGGTCGTTGTGCCAGATGGCGGCGGTCAGGGCCAGGATGCGTTGGAGGACGCGGA
>JBOHED010000689.1:0-4805 GCA_050700915.1 Actinopolymorphaceae bacterium
GTTGTGCGACGCGGAGGCCGTGTCCGACATCGTCGCCGACGGCCCGGCCGCGGTGACGGCACTGCAGCGGCACGGCGCCTCCTTCGACGTCGACGCCGGGTCGGGTCAGCTCGCTCGCACCCGGGAAGGTGGACACACCGCCTACCGTGTCGTCCACGCCGGCGGGGACGCGACGGGCGCCGAGGTGGAACGCGCCCTGCTGTCCGGCGTACGCAACCGCGCGTTGACAGTGCTCGAGAGCCAGGTCGCCGTGCAGGTCCTGCGTACTCCTGAAGGCGTGGCAGCCGGAGTGCTCCTGCTCGGAGCCGACGGTGTCCCGGGGGTCGTGCGCGCGCCTGCCGTCGTGCTCGCGACCGGCGGGCTCGGGCAGCTCTACCAGTCGACGACGAACCCGGATGTCGCCACTGCTGACGGGATCGCGTTGGCGTTGCGGGCGGGTGCGTCCGTGGCCGACCTGGAGTTCGTGCAGTTCCACCCGACGGTGCTCTACACGGGCCGGGGATCGACCGGGCGGCGTCCGCTGGTGACGGAGGCGGTCCGCGGCGAGGGCGCGGTCCTCGTCGACGCAGCGGGCGCGTCGGTGATGGCGGGCGTCCATCCGCTGGGCGACCTGGCGCCACGGGACGTGGTGTCGGCGGCGATCATCCGGCGGCTCGCAGAGGCACCTGGAGGTGTGGACGACCACGTCTTCCTCGACGCGACACACCTGTCGGCGGCGGCGTTCCGGGCCAGGTTCCCGACGGTGTACGCGGCGTGCGCGGCGGCGTCGGTCGACCCGTCGGTGGAGCCGATCCCCGTCGCTCCGGCGGCGCATTTCGGCTGCGGTGGTGTCGTGACCACGGTCGACGGACGCACCGAGGTGACCGGTCTCTACGCGGCCGGCGAGGTTGCGCGGACCGGGCTGCACGGTGCCAACCGGCTGGCTTCCAACAGCCTGCTCGAGGGTCTGGTCGTGGGCACCCGCGCCGCCCGGGCGGTGGCGGCCGACCTGGCGACAGGCGCGCTCGCCGACCCGCGCCCGGTCGTCGAGGAGCCGTTGCCGGTGCTGCCGGTTGCCAGGCGTACCACCCTGCAACGGGTGATGAGCCGGCACGCCGCCATCGGGCGGGACGCTTGCGGGTTGGCGGTCGCGGAGGAGACGCTCGACGCCACCGGTACGCCCGTGACCGTGCGGACGCGAACCGAGGTGGAGGATGCCGCGCTCGCCCTGGCGGCACGGTCGGTCATCGTCGCCGCGCAGGAGCGACACGAGTCTCGCGGATGCCATGTGCGCCACGACTTCCCCGAGACCGACGACGAACGGTGGCGGGCCAGTCTGGCCGTACGCCTCGACCCGGACGGCCAGCTCGTCCCTGCACGAACACTCGCTTTGGATGGTGTGGCATGACACAGGTCACGAGCACGACGGATACGTCCACGGAGGTACGCACGGACGGCTGGACCGGGCGGACGCCGGAGACGCTTTCGCCCGACGTCGCCGCCGCGTTGGCGGAGTCCGGGCTCGACGCGGAGGACGCGCTGAGAGTCGTCAAGACCGGCTTGACAGAGGACCTCCGGTACGGCCCGGACGCGACGACGGTGGCGACAACTCCCGATGACGTCGTCGTCCAGGCGGAGATCACCCCTCGATGCCAAGGCGTCCTCGCCGGTGGAGCGGTGGCGCTGGTGGTGTTCGAACTCCTGATGCCCGGAGCGGTCGAGGTGCTGGCGCGCGAGGCCGATGGTGCGGTGCTGAGGGCCGGTCAGCCGGCGCTGGTGGTTCGCGCACCGGTACGCGGACTCCTCACCGCCGAACGGACGGCACTCAACCTCGTCTGCCACCTGTCCGGTGTCGCCACCACGTCGGCGGCATGGGTCGCTGCGGTTTCGGAAACCCGATGCACGATCCGCGACACCCGAAAGACACTGCCGGGTCTGCGGATGCTGGAGAAGTACGCCGTACGTTGCGGCGGTGGGGCCAACCACCGGTTGGGTCTGGGAGATGCAGTCCTCATCAAGGACAACCACGTCGTGGCCGCCGGCGGTGTGGCGGCAGCGCTCGCGGCCGTGCGCGCGCAGGTGCCCGACCTTCCGTGCGAGGTCGAGGTGGGCTCGCTGGCAGAGCTGGACGAAGCGCTGGCGGACGCGGCGGAGTTCGTCCTGCTCGACAACTTCACTGTCGAGCAGTGCGCGGAAGCGGTCCGGCGTACCCGCGCATCGGGCCGGCGGACGCGCTTGGAGGCGTCCGGTGGCCTGACGTTGGACGTCGCTCGTGCCTACGCCGAAACCGGTGTGGACTACCTCGCCGTCGGGGCGCTGACCCACTCCGCGCCCGCCCTCGACCTCGGTCTCGACCTCCACTCGTGATCATGTTCGTGATCATGAAGGTTTTGGGGCGTATGGCCGACTTTCCTTCATGATCATGAAGCCAAATGGCCGGTGTCCGGAATGAGACAGCTCCACCGGAATAAGCGGGTGGACGAGGGATGTTGGAGACGGCGATGAACGTCCGCGGCTTCCTTTGGGTACGCCTGTACGTCGACCTTCGGCGGCAGGCCAGCGCGGCCTGTCAGTAGCCGAACGCTCCGCTGGCTCTTAGCTCGTTCGTACCAGCAGTCTGTCGTACACCATCTCCTCTGGGAGGAACTCGTGTCGGCCACGTCCGTAGCACCTCAGCAGATTCGCCAACCCCGCTTACCGTTCTGGGCCCAGATCATCGCCGGGCTCGTGCTCGGAGTTGTTCTCGGTCTCCTCGCCCGTGGCTTCGATCTCGGCTGGCTCGCGGAGACTCTGACGCAGATCGGCAGCATCTTCGTCCAGTTGCTGCGCGTCGCCGTACCCCCGCTGATCTTCACCGCCATCGTCGTGAGCATCGCCAGCCTTCGCCAGGTGACAGGTGCCGCACGGCTCGCTGGCCAGACGCTGCTCTGGTTCATGGTCACCTCGCTCATCGCCGTGACGATCGGAATGGTCATCGGCCTGGTCACCAACCCCGGCCTCAACACCACCTTGTCGCGCGACAACGCCGAGACATACGACGGGTCCAGCGGTACCTGGCTCGACTTCCTGACCGGGATCGTTCCGCTCAACATGTTCGGCATCGGCGCTGAGAGCTCGACCGAGCAGGCGGACGGCGTCGTGTCGGTGACGACGGACCTGTCGTTCAACGTCCTGCAGATCGTCGTGGTGGCGGCGGTCGTCGGAGCGGCGGCGCTCGCGGTGGGGGAGAAGGCCGAGCCGTTCCTGGCGTTCAACCGGTCGGCGCTTTCTCTTGTCCAGAAGGTGCTCTGGTGGATCATCCGGCTCGCGCCGATCGGTACGCTCGGCCTGATCGGCAAGGCGGTGGCGACGTACGGCTGGGAGTTGGTCGGACCCCTCGCGACCTTCACCGTCGACGTGTACGTCGGATGCGCCCTCGTGTTGTTCGGTGTCTACAGCATTCTCGCGCGTCTGCACGGCCTGAACCCGTTGAAGTTCTTCTCCGGGGCGTGGCCCGCGATCGAGCTGGCCTTCGTCTCTCGGTCGTCGGTGGGAACGATGCCACTCACCCAGCGGGTCGTGACGCAGAACCTCGGTGTGCCGCAGGAGTACGCATCCTTCGCCGTACCATTCGGCGCCACCACGAAGATGGACGGCTGCGCGGCCATCTACCCCGCGCTGGCGGCGATCACGGTGGCGCAGATCTTCGGCGTCAACCTAGGATTGACAGACTACCTGCTGATCGCGTTCGTCTCGGTCGTCGGTTCGGCGGCTACGGCAGGACTCACCGGCGCGATCGTCATGCTGACCCTCACGTTGTCGACCCTCGGGCTGCCGCTCGAGGGAGTCGGCCTGCTCATCGCCATCGACCCGATCCTCGACATGATGCGCACAGCCACCAACGTCGCGGGCCAGGCACTGGTGCCGACGATCGTGGCCAAGCGCGAAGGGCTGCTCGATCTGCAGGTCTACAACGGGCCGCGGCGTGCCCTGGCTCCGGAGCCGGAAGGGGCTCCCGTGGCCG
This sequence comes from Actinopolymorphaceae bacterium, assembly GCA_050700915.1. Classification (GTDB taxonomy): domain Bacteria; phylum Actinomycetota; class Actinomycetes; order Propionibacteriales; family Actinopolymorphaceae; genus Thermasporomyces. The sequence continues at coordinate 3,983 of JBOHED010000689.1, forward strand.
CACCGGCCTAGCGGCGGGCCCGACCGCGGAGGGCAAGTGCAAGGTCGTCACGGCCGAGCATCAGGACGGGACGCGTGCCTCCGCCCGTGATCTCCTGACGTACTCCATGTCGTGGAGATACTCCGGTGAGTTCCCGAAGTAGCCCATGATCAGGGCATTCAGCTGGTCCATCAGACGGGGGTCGAAGAAGTCGTCGAGGACGAGATAGCCCTCACTCCAGAACCTTCGCGCCATGGCGTCGTGATCCATTTTGTTCCCTCCAGGAGAGCGGGGAGCGCGGCGGGCTGTCGCGTGGGTTTCAGGCAGAACTCGCCAGGCGGAAGCCGACGCCGACGAACTCGTTGTCGAACGCCGCATGCCGTCTGGCGCACCGGGCGAGGTCCCGGCAGTGGTACCACGCACCACCACGGGTGACATGGGGATCGACGGCGAAGCTGTCCGTGGTAGGTACGCTCGCCGGTGCTCCCGGGTAGCGGGCGTACTCGGTCGACGTCCATTCGTCACAGTTGCCGGCCATGTCGAGAACCCCGAACGGGCCCGCCCCTGCCGGGAAAGAACCCACCGGCAGCGGGCCACCCGCACCGTGCTCCTGCAGGTTGGCCCGATGTGGGTCGTACGCATCTCCCCACGGATACTCATGCGTGTCGTCACCGCGTGCCGCGCGTTCCCACTCGTCCTCGGTCGGGAGCCGGACCACTAGATGACCTATTCCAAGGGGTGTCGCTGCGGTGGTAGCAGTGCGAGGGCGCCCAGGATCATCTTGTGACGGAGAACTTGGACACCCTCGCGACCGCACTCTACGTGAAGACTGATGACGTGCTGA
>JBOHED010000690.1:0-2609 GCA_050700915.1 Actinopolymorphaceae bacterium
GCATCGCGACGCGCCATGTCGAGCCGGGGAATCCACCAGTCGTCGAGCAGCAGATCCCAGATGCCGTGCCCGTAGTCGGTCTCGCGTACGACGAATCGCTCTTTCACCGCTTCCGCCTCCCGGTGCCCTCCACCACAGGATATCGAACACGCGTTCGATCTCCAAGTGGCTTCAGTCGTCCTGCTGCGTTTCGGTGTGCTGCGTTTCGGTGTGCTGCGTTTCGGTGTGCTGCGTCTGGGTGTGCTGCGTCTGGGTGTGCTGGGCGACCATCCGGGACAGCTCGCGTGCGGCCGCCCGGCCGCGCCTACCGTCGGCGGACTGGATCGCCATCGCCTGCACCGTCGTACCGTCGTCGACGTCCAGCAGGACCCACGGATCGCCCGTCCGGAGGTTGACCGCGAGGACCTGCGCCCACTCCAACCGACGCGTACGCACGACATTGACGATGGTGAGTCCGGCCTCGTCGGCGCGCACCTTCAACCGAGCCAGTCGGTAGAGACCCCAGAGGAGAGCGAGCAGGACCAGGGCCAGAGTGAGGGTCTGAAAGATGCTGATCTGCGCCCTGGCGGCGTCCGGCAACCCGAACCACATGCCAAGGGCCGCGGCGAGGATGACCACCCCCATCGCGGCGGCCACCGCGGGGACGAACCGCGGCCGCCACGTGTGCGGCAGGGCGGGGAGAGCGTCCGGCGTCGGCGTTCCCTGCGCGTCGGGCCGTCGTGGTGGTGGCGTGCCGGTCATCGTGGAGGCCCCGAGCTCACAACCTGCAGGCGTGCAGGTCGGTGACGAGGATGGCGCGAGCGCCGACCTCCCACAGCTCGTCCATCAGCCGCTGGGCCTCGACGCGCGGGACCAGAACCCGCACGGCGACCCAGCCCGCTCGATGAAGGGGCGAGACTGTCGGGCCCTCCAGCCCAGGCGTGACCGCGACGGCCTGTTCCAGGCTGTCGGTCTCGATGTCGTAGTCCATCAGAACGTAGTCGCGGGCCACCAACACGCCCTGGAGGCGCCGGACGAGCAACTCGAGCTCACTCGGGTCGGCCACTCCGTCCCGCTTCACCAGGACAGCTTCGGAGGTGAGGATCGGCTCGCCGAACACCTCGAGACCGGCGTTGCGCAAGGTGCTTCCGGTCTCGACGACGTCGGCGATGACGTCGGCCACGCCGAGACTGATCGCCGTCTCGACCGCGCCCTCCAGCTTGATCACCTTGGCGGTCACGCCGCGTTCGGCGAGGAACGTCCGCATCAGCCCGGTGAGCGAGGTCGCCACCCGGAGACCCTCGAGGTCCTCTACCGAGGACGCCGTTCCGGGCCGGGCGGCGAGCCGAAACGTCGAACGCGCGAAGCCGAGCGGCAGGACCTCCTCACCCGGTGCGCCGGAATCGAGCAGCTTGTCACGTCCGGTGATGCCGACGTCGAGGGTGCCCTGTCCAACGAAGACGGGGATGTCGGTGGGGCGCAGGTAGTAGAACTCGATGCCATTGTCGGGATCGATGAGCACCAGCTCGCGCGAGTCGGTGCGCTGGCGGTAGCCCGCCTCCCGCAACATCTGGATGGCGGGCTCGGCGATCCTCGGCCCCTTGTTGGGAACGGCGACACGCAGCATGGTCTGGCTCTCTTCCGTGGGGTCCTTACGGATACGTACGAACGGACGCGCCGACGACGGGCGAGCCAACCTGTCGCGGCCGGCTCACCCTAGAGATGGGCGTAGATGTCGTCGAGGTCCAGATCGCAGGCGAGCATGAGCACCTGGGCGTGGTAGAGCAGCTGCGAGATCTCCTCCGCAGCTCGCTCGCGGCCCTCGTGCTCGGCCGCCATCCACGCCTCGGCCGCCTCCTCGACGAGCTTCTTGCCGATCTCGTGGACGCCGGCGTCGAGGGCGGCGACGGTGCCCGATCCCTCGGGGCGGGACACCGCCTTTGCCGCCAACTCGGCGTACAGCTCGTCGAACGTCTTCATCCTCAGGTCCTGTGGTCGATGCGGCGACACCCTGGCCGCCGGGCTCCAGCCTAGGAGTCACCGGTGAACGGCTGGTGTCGAGGGTCGCCTGACCCGCTGAGGTCGCGCGGCCAGCGACCGAGCGCTCCAGGCTCAGGCGTCGAGGTGAGTGGCGTGGCCCTCGACGACCAGCGGACCGTCGAAGGTGAGGACCTCGTTGGCCACGCGACCATGCTGGTTCCGGAAGTTGATCACCAGCGTGTTGACTCCGGCGTAGCTGCCGATCACCTCGAAATGGAGGCCGGGCTGGGCCCGCAGGCCGTCCGCCCAGTAGGCGCGCAGAGCAGCCTTGCCGCGGACCACGCCCCCGGAGGCAGGTATCCGTTCAGCGGCGTACGGCGAGGTGAAGACAACGTGGTCGCCGAAGTGCTCGAGGATGGCGTCGAGGTCATGGGCGTTCCAGTCCCTGACCCAATCGTCGACGAATGCCCGAGCCTCAGTGCGGTCCATGAAGGCCAACCTAGGGGATGTCTGGTGGACACCCCTAGATGACCTATTCCAAGGGGTGTCGCTGCGGTGGTAGCAGTGCGAGGGCGCCCAGGATCATCTTGTGACGGAGAACTTGGACACCCTCGCGACCGCACTCTACGTGAAGACTGATGACGTGCTGA
>JBOHED010000691.1:0-3965 GCA_050700915.1 Actinopolymorphaceae bacterium
ACGTCTTCGCCCTGATGGGTCTGCGGCAGCTGTACTTCCTTCTCGGCGGACTGATCAACCGGTTGATCTACCTTTCGTACGGCCTCGCGGTCATTCTCGGGTTCATCGGCGTCAAACTGATCCTGCACGCTGTGCACGACAACACCCTGCCGTTCATCAACGACGGCAAGCCACTCGAGAACGTTCCCGACATCGGTATCGGTCTCTCGCTGACCGTCATCATCGGCACTCTGGTGGTGACGACCGTGGCGAGCCTCGCCAGAAGCCGGCAGCTCAGCAAGACCGATCGGAGTTGACGCTAGGCGAACCGGCCCGCGTCCGGCACGAGCGTGCCACGGCGTTCGTCGGTGAGCCGCTCCTCGACCACGTACGCACCCGTCCCGGGCGCGTGCAGCATTGCCTGCTCCTCGCCGGCGGCGATCCCGACGTGGTGGACCGGCTTGCCGGGGCGGGCGAAGAAGTAGAGATCGCCGGGGCGCGCCTGTCCCGCCGGGATCCGCTTCGCAGCGGCCGCCTGGTCGTGGGCGTCCCGCGGAACGATCCGTCCGAGCGCCCGGAAGGTCAGGTGGACAAGGCCCGAGCAGTCGAGCCCGAACGCTGACATTCCACCCCACAGGTAGGGGAGCCCGACGAATCTCCGGGCCGCGGAAAGCACCGCCTGCCCCGCCGCCGGCGCGCCCTGGTTGGCGACGGACCGACCCGCTCCAGACGGACGTACCACGCAGGCGGAGGTGTCCAGCCAGCCGTCGAGCCCTCCGGGAAGACCGACGCGGACGCCGACGCGGGACTCTTCTCGCACCGCCAGCACCGTGGCGTACGACGCCTCGGTGAGGATCGACCCGCTTTCGGGCCTCTCGCGGAGAGGTGCGGCCTCGACCGCGACCACGGCCTCCCGGTCCGACGGTGCCGGCGCGGCCGCGACGTGTGCGCGGGGAACCCAGCCCGGGTATCCGCGCGGGTCCAGGTCAGAGGGTTGCCAGAGCGCGAGGATCTTCAGCCAGCCCGCTCGCTCCTCGACGACCTCGACCGGCTCGCCGAGCAACAACTGAGTGAGAACGCGGCCATGCAGGTCACGTCGGGCTGGTACGTCGAGGCCCGCCGCCCACCCGCGCGGATCAGGCGCCGGTGCCACGATGGGCCCGTCGGCCTCTCGGACGGCGTCAGGAGCGCTCCACAACGTCGTGGCGAGAACACAGATCGCCGTGGTGGTCGCGGCGGAGAGATCGGGCGCCGACATGGGCGTCACGGTACCGGAGACATCACCGAGCGTGCCGTCAGCGGGAACGGATCAGGTGCCGCGTCCTCCGTCAGCAGGTCGTCGACGAGGAAGAGCCGCGATCCACCGTGCCGGAGCCGGAGCAGAAAGGCGAGTACGCCGGCCAGGCCGCCACCAAAACCGGCGGACACCGCCCGGAGCGAGTCGTCCGGCAACAACAGTCGACCGTCGCGGCGGCAGTGTCGTACGGCGAGCAGCGGGACCACGTCCTCGGCCCAGACCTGGTACGTGCGGTCGGCGAGAAGGTCGGCGGCGTCGAGCAGGAACTCCCCGTCGCCGGCCAGACCGTGACAGTTGCCCGGTGGTGACGTCCAACGGTCCCGGTGGACCGCACCGGCGGCGGCTCTGGCGTACTCCCCGAACCGCTGCTCTCCCGTCACCGTGCCCAGCCTGAGCAGGAACGTCCCGATCCCCGCCGGCCCGTCACACCGGTGTGCAAAGTGGTGCGGAGACCTCGACGCGTGGCCGTCGTCGCCCCACCACTTTCCGCTCTGCTCTCCGCACCACCGGGCGGAGCCGTCGTCGTCGATGCGGGCCGAACGGCAGATGGTGTAGCCCGCCTCACCGGCCAAGGTGACAAAGCTCGAGTCGCCGAGCGCGGTGCCGACGGCCAGCAAGGCGTATCCGATGCCGGCGATGCCGTGGTGGAGTCCGAGGCGTCCCTGGGTCGCCACCGACCGGGGGGCGGCCTGAGGAAGGGAGGATCCGACCGCCCACGTCGGGCCGCCCGGACCCGGCAGGGCGGTGGCGCGCAGGGCCGCGGCGTAGGCCGTCGCCCGATCGCAGAACCGGCTGTCGCCGTCCTGCCGGGTACGACCCGGCGTCTGGACCCCTGGCCGTGCCCACCGACGGTCGCCGGTGAGGCGCGCGAGGCGGAGTTGGAGAAGTGCCGCGCCCGCCAGTCCGTCGGCGAGTCCTGGGTCGGGCCAGCTGGTCGGCAGCGTGAGCGCGAGGTGTTCGGCCTGTGCGTGCAGATGTGGTTCGCCGAGGATCGCGGCGGCGTCGGTGAGAACCCAGGCGACGCCGGCGTGTCCCCGGAGGAGCCCTGGTGTGGGGGAGCCAGCGCGTGCGCACCTCGCCGAGAGCCAGGACGCCGCCTTGCGGGCGGACGCCTCGACCGTGAGAGGGGCGACGTCGGCGGTCGCGTCCTGGCTGTGCGCGCGCAACAGGACGGCGAGGACCCCGGCCGCTCCGTGCTGGATGCTCTCCGGATCGGTGCGTACGCCGGGCGGACCGGTGGTCCACAACGCGGCCTCGTCGGGACGCATCGTCGCGGTCAGATGGTCGATCCCGTCGGCGAGCAGGACGTCGGCGGCAGGTGTCGTCTGGCCCCGCGGCACGACCCGACTGGTCGGGTCACGGACACGCCCGGCCGGCCGGGCGCCGAGGAGTTGGTCGAGCTTGGCCAGGTCGCCGCGTTCGGCCGGGTGGGCACACAGCAGCGTCATGATCGCCGGTCCGAGGACACTCGTCGCCTCGTTGTAGCGCGAGACGAGCGACAGCCAGCTGGCAAGTCTCTCGCGTACCGGCCGCTGGGCGGGCGAATCGGGCGGGAGCACTGGATCGTTTCCGGTCGCCAGCTGGAACAGCAGCGCGCCGAGGCTGTAGAGATCCTGTGCCGGTGCGGCAGGGATGGGCTGCAGGTGGGTACGCAGCTCAGGTGCCGTGTAGCCCGGGGTTCCCCGATGCGGCAACACCGATCCGCGATCGGCCGCGCCGCCGAGGTTGCGGAGCATCGGCGCGCCGTCCGGTCCGATCAGGACCCGGTCCGGCTGGAGGTCCCGCAGCACGAGACCTGCCGCGTGGACGGACCGGACAAGTGTGCTGAGCCGGCGGGCTATCCCGAGAGCGAGGTCGGCCGGCAGTCCCGCGCCGGGGCCCGCGTGCTGGCGTACCCAGTCACGGAGCGGTACGCCGGCCAGGTGCTCCTGGACACTGACCAGGTCACCGGCAACGGTGAACACGGCGAGAGGGAGTGGCACGGGGACGTCGCCGTGAACGCGGACGGCGAGCCGCGCCTCGTGGAGGAGCCGCGCGCGGGCGTCGCGGCCGTGGACGTCGAGGTCGGTGTGGGCGCGGGCATGGGTGACCACGACCGTCGCTGCCGCGCTCGGACGTTCGTCGGTCGCGAGGTAGCTGCCACCGGTCGGCTCGGACCGAAGGGCTCTGCGTACGACGTACCGCCCGTCGAGGCGCCGGCCGATGCCGACAGACCCTTCGGCAGGCCTGCCGACCGCACCACCGTCGGCAGTGCTCGCGACGGCCACCAGGCTGCGCGGTCGGGCGGGTTTCGCACCGGGAATCCAGGGCCCGACGAGTCCCGCGGTCGCGACGTGCAGCTCCTCTGTGAGCTCGCCGAGTTCGCCGAGTTCGGCGTGTTCCGCGGCATCGTCGAAGTGGACGGCGAGACACCGACCGAAGTCGCTCCAGGGGCATTCGGGCTGGCCGAGCCAACGCACGTGCGACACCGACGGCGCGAACGCGAAGGGCATCCGGCGGCGGGCAAGGATGGGGACGGCCTGCCGGAAGACCTTCCGTACCGACTCCGGCGTCGCCGACACGTACACCGACCTGCCCGAAGTCTCGGCCGGGTCCTGCCGGTCTGCCAGGCGTGCGGTGGGGTGGTCGGAGGGGCGCGCGGTGTGCAACGGATCACCGGCGCGGATCTGCCAGGTGCGGCCCGAGACGC
>JBOHED010000692.1:0-10201 GCA_050700915.1 Actinopolymorphaceae bacterium
GCACGGTTTCTGGGGTGTCGATCCCGATCAGGCGAAGCGTCACCGGTGTGCCGTTCCGCTGGACCTCAACGGTGTCGCCGTCGACGACGCGAGTGACGGGCAGCCACCCAACGGCGGGCGGTTTCGGCTTGCGGGGCTTGGCTTTCCGCGTGCTCACCTGCTTGTGCGGCGTCGGGTTGGCCGAGGCGGTCGGCGTGATGGTCGGTGTGGGCGTCGACGACGGCGTAGGTGTCGCGCTCCGGGTGGGTGTCCCCTCGGCTGTCACCGCTGCCGGGTCACGGTCGCCGATGAGGGCGCCGATGACGCCGAGGACGATGATCAAACACGAGGACCGCACTGAAGGTCAGGCCGCACCCGAGGGCGAAACGCCCGCCTCGCGACATCGGGCCTCCCGGTAGGGCCGCACCCCAGACTTGCGGGGTCGGTGCGCGTGGCCAACGCTCATGGGCGCAGGTCACAAGGCCGTTTCCGGGTACCCGAGCAGGTCAGCGACGAGGGTGGAGCCCTCTCGGCATACCTGCTGGCACGTCCTGCCCGGTTCGTCCGTACCTGTGGGGGCTCGTCCCGCCCGTCTCGTCCTGTACTGTCCAGCTTGCCCACCCGGCAGGGCGTCACCGTTCCGGCCGCTCGTCTGCCCGTGGGACAACTCCCGGAATCCCTTACATGGCTCGGATGTGAACGAGCGGTGACGTTGTCACGCAACTGTCATGCAACCGGTCATGAAGATGAGGTCTTTCCCATGCACGGACGGAGGCAATCCGTCCCGTTCCATTGGAGGGACATGTGAAGAACTTGCGACAGGTCGCCAAGGGCCTCGGTGTGGGGGGAGCCGCGCTGGCCATGGTGGCGGGGGGTGCGCTGCTGGCCGGCGGTGCTGCGGTTGCGGCCAACACCATCGGATCGGGCGACATCAAGAACAACTCGATCCAGCAACACGACATCGCTGACGGCGCGGTCGGTACGGGGGAGATCATCAACAACACGATCCGCCGACACGACATCGCCGACGGGTCGGTCGGGCCGGGGGAGATCCTCGACGGTTCGGTCCGGGTCGGCGACATCGACCCCGACGCCGTGGACGCACTCAAGGGTGCGAAGGGCGACAAGGGTGACACGGGGGAGGCGGGAGCACCGGGAGCCCCGGGCGCCGCTGGCGAGAACGGGACGGACGGCGTGTCCGGGCTCGAGCAGGACGGCCTCTACAAGGCGGTGGAGCCGACCACGGAGGGCAACTACACGGTCGTCACGGCCAAGTGCGCCGAAGGAAAGTACGCAGTCGGAGGCGGCTTCTCGCCAGAGGACGGGTTCCCGTTCGACGGCGTGACCGTGATCGCGTCCCGGCCGTCCGTGGCTGAGGGCAACTACGAGGTCATCGAGGGCGACCCCGAGGGCTCCGTCCGATCGACGGCGTGGGAGCTGTGGATCACGAACACCTCGGAGGCGGTCCGGAACGTCCGCCCGTGGGTGTCCTGCGTGACCATCGGGGAGTAGTCGAGTAGTTCGACGGCGAGCGAACGGCCCCCGCCTTGACCTGGCGGGGGCCGTTCTCTCTGGTGCACGGCTGATCGTCAGGAGATGTTGCGGCGCGTGAGGTGTTGGTTGTCCAGGCCGACGACGTCGCGACCGGACGGTGTGCGACACCAGCGGCCCGCCGCGGCGGCTCACCATGTCGGCCCTGATCATGACCGCGCTGGAGCGCTATCTGGTCGACGTCGGCGACGGCGAGGAGCCGAAGCGGTAGCCAGCCGTACCGAGCTAGCCGGCGCGTTGGGTCTCGGCGAGGTCGATGACGTTCGCCGGATCGAGGAGAGCACCAAGACGTACGCACGGCGGCCGATTGTCGACCTCCAGCTCTCCGGCGTCGACGTCGGCCACCACGCAGGTGATGTTGTCCCGACCGCCGGTGGACAGGGCGCTGGCGATGAGCCGCTCCACCGCGACGTCTGTCGAGCCGACCGCGTCGCTGCCCGTCGTACCGCGAAGATCGGCGCCGAGTTGCTCGTCCGACACGAAGTCGGTGAGCCCGTCACTGCACACCAGGAGCCGGTCGCCCGCCCGGAGGTCGAGCATGTCGAGCTGCGGTTCGTGCAGGTCGGTCGCGTTGACATAGCGGGTGACGACGGACTTGTGCGGGTGGGTCTTCGCTTCCTCAGGCGTGATCGACCCCTTGTCGAGGAGCACCTGAACGTAGGTGTGGTCGGTCGTCAGCTGGCGGAGCTCGCCGGCGCGCAGAAGGTAGGCGCGGGAGTCGCCGATGTGCGCCAGGGCGAACCTGGTGCCGTCGGTGAGGATCGCGGTCAGGGTGGTCGCCATGCCCGCGCGGGCGTTGTCCTTCTCGACGCCGTCGCTCAGGCCATGGAAGGCCCGCTCGATCGTCTCGCGGAGCACGACCAGAAGGTCCACCGGATCACCTGGCGAGGTGATCGCCCGCAGGGAGATCGTGCTCATCACGAACGCGACACTCGCCGAGGCCACCTCGCCGGCGGCCTGCCCTCCCACCCCGTCGGCGACGAGCAGCAGGTGCTGGGCGGCGAAGGCCGAGTCCTCGTTGTTGTCGCGCACATGACCGAGGTCGCTCTCTGCGGAGTACGCGAATCGCATGAGCATCCTCCAGTCACGTCACCTGCGCGGCCCAGGTTCGGCGTACCGGAGTCCGCGGTTGAAACCGGAAATCGCCTGGCGCCTGGCCGGTCGTGCACGTCATCGTGCCACGCGACATCGCTGCCGCGTAAGCGTCTGCGGGTCTGATTGGTACGCCTGAAGCGAAGCTGTGCGTCGTTGCACCGGCCAGACGTCCAGGAGACATTATGGTCTGCCGGCACGTGGCGTAGCTGCGCGGGCATTGCCATCGCCTTCGCTGGACAAGTCCACCGTGACGGTACGGCCTCCGGGAGTCAGCGGTACGAGTCGGCCTGCAGGGAGTAGAGCTCGGCGTAGAGGCCGGAGCGTTCCATCAGCTCCTCATGGCTGCCGCACTCAGTGACCCTGGCATCGTCGACGACGAGGATCAGGTCGGCCGAACGCACCGTCGAGAACCGGTGCGAGACCAGGACGGTGAGAGCCCCGTTCCCCGTGGCCGCCTGACTCGCCGCGGTGAACCGCTCGAACAGCGCGTGCTCGGTCGGTGCGTCCAGACTTGCCGTCGGCTCGTCGAAGAACAGCACAAGCGGCTCGGGCCGCATCAACGACCGACCGAGCGCGAGCTTCTGCCACTGCCCGGTCGACAGGTCCGTCCCGCCGGGCCAGCTCGAGCCGAGCTGGGTGTCTCCCCCGTGCTGCAGGCTTTCCAGCACGTCGGTGGCGCCGGCGCGTTCGAGTGCGTCGTGGACCGCCTCGGTGTCGTCGTGGCGCGGGATATCGCCGATGCCGACCGCATGACGGGCGAGGAGTTCGAAGCGGGTGAAGTCCTGGAACGCAGCAGACAGCCGGGTCCGCCACCCGGTGACGTCGATCTGCGCGAGGTCCACGCCGTCGACGAGGATCCTGCCCTCGGTGGGTTCGTACATCCGGGCCAGCAGCTTCACCAGCGTCGTCTTGCCGGCGCCGTTCTCGCCGACCAGCGCCACCACACCGCCCGCCGGCAGGTGGATCGACACGTCACGCAGAATCCAGGTGTCGGTCCCTGGATAGCGGAACGACACGTGGTCGAGCCGGATCCCCTCGTCCAGCCGGGTGGGCGCGGCCAACGTGCCGGTGCCGCGGGCCATCACCTCCGCCGCGTAGTCCTGGAGCCACAGCAGTCGACCCGCGGCGCGGAGCACCCGGCCGAGTCCGGCCACGCTGTACGCAGGCCCGAGCACCTGACTCTGTACGCGTTCGCAGACGATCACCGCCGTGATCACCTCGCCTGGTCGCGCGGCACCACGGCTGGCCTGCCACAGGACGAATCCGACCGCGAGGGCGAACCCGACTGCGAACAGGAACGACCGGAGCGTGCCGGTGAGTGTCTCCTTCACCTGGGCCCGGTGGATCGGACCACGGGCACTGACCCACGCCGACTCCAGCCGCGCCAGCACCTCGCGCTGCAGGCCGAACACCCGCAGCTCCGGTGCCGCACCCTGGTCGATCGCGAGTCCGCGCAGGTGCCGAGCCAGCCGCCCCGGTGTGGCCGACTCCCGCTCGGCCTCGCCATGCCACCGCTGCTGGAGGGTGGCGATCGGGAACGCCGGTAGCGCGAACAGCACCAGGAGCAGGGTGAACGGATGGAGCACGACCAGCACCACGCCGGTGCCGAGCGCGCCGACCAGAGCGGTCGCCGTCGTGACGATGCGGTTCAGCGACTGGCCGAGCAGGCCCTGGCTCTGGCGTAGCAGCTCCAGCCGGTCCTGGTAATCGCCGCGTTCGTGGTGTTCGAGCCCTGGCAGCTCACTGGTGAGGCGGTTGATCTCCCGGTCGAACGCGAAGCCGACCCGCTCGGACAGCCGCACCCTGATCCCCGTCGCCACATAGGTCGAGACGTACCGCAGGCCGATGGTCACGAGCAGGCCGATCGATCCGGCCACCAGCTGGGCGGGGTCACGGTCGAGGACGCCGTCGGCGAGGACGCCCAGAAACCAACCGAACAAGGGAAACATCAGCGCACCGAGCGGCTCCAGTGTGGTGCCGAGGGACCGCCAGGGATCGGTCCGGACCGCCGTACGTACCAGCAGCGAGATCTCGCGCAGGCGCTCACGCATGGGCGGTCCCCTCCACGCGAGTCGCGCTCGCGTCCCCGGTCGGCTGGTCGGCGAAGCGCTCCGCCTGCAGGGTGAACATCGTCGCGTAGCTCCCACCGGCGGCCATGAGCGCGGCGTGGGTTCCGTCCTCGACGACCGTGCCGCCTGCGAGGACGACGATCCGGTCGGCGTGCCGCACGCTGGAGAGCCGATGCGAGACGAGGATCGTCGTGGTGTCGCGGGTCAGGGCGAGAAACCGGTCGAAGAGCTCGGTCTCGGCGCGTACGTCGAGATTGGCGGTCGGCTCGTCCAGGATCAGCAGACCGGCACCACCGCGGATCGCCGCGAGCGCCCTCGCCAGCGCGACCTTCTGCCACTGCCCACCGGAGAGGTCGACGCCGTCGGGATAGCCGCGGGCGAGCACCGTGTCCCAGCCCGCCGGCAGCTCGCCGAGCAGGTCGAGGCCCCCCGCGTCGCGCAGTGCGGCCTCGAGCTCCTGCGGTTGGTCGAGGAGGCCGAGGCTGCCGAACCCGACGTTCTCGCGGAGGGGCAGTTCGTACCGGACGAAGCTCTGGAAGATGACGCCGAGTCGAGCCTGGAGCTGGGCGGGTTCGACGGTACGCAGGTCCTCGCCGTCGACGCTGATGCGGCCGGAGTCTGGTTCGTACAGGCCGCAGATGAGCTTGGTCAGCGTGGTCTTGCCGGCCCCGTTGACGCCGACGACGGCCAGCGACTGCCCGGCCGGGATGTGGAGGTCCAGACCGGAGAGCACGGGCCGCACTGCGCCGCGATAGCTGAAGCTGACTCCTTCGAGACGTACGTCGGCCGGTCCGACTGTCGTGGACGGACGGGAGGTGGAACCACTCTCTCTGCGCAGAGTGGGTACGCCCGCTCCGGCCCGGTCAGCAACCACACCGGCCCTGTCAGCAACGCCGAGGCGCCTCTCCAGGTCGATGAGCTGCCGGGAGAGCGCCGCCGCCCGCCCCACCCGCCACTGCGGGTCGCCCAGGAATCCCAGCTCGCCCATGCCGAGCGCGGCCAGTCCGTAGACCGTCAGCGCGCCGACGCTCAGGTCACCCTGGCTGGCCCGCCATCCCAGAGCGGCGAACACCGCGGCGTGCGCCCCGACAACGGCGGAGGTGCCGAGGGCAAGGCCACGTATGTGGGTGCGGCGCGCCCGCCAGACGGTCGCCATCGCCTCCAGCCAGGTCCTCGTGTACTCGGCGACGACCCACTCCGACAGCCCGAAGACGCGGACCTCCTTGGCGGCATGGGGTCCGAGCGCGAGGCCGCGGAGATACTCCGAACGCCGGAGCTGACCACCGCCCTCCGCCCGGGTGGCGGCGAACCCACGCTCCATCCACCGACTCGCGCCCCGGTTGGCGACGAACCAGCCGGCGGCCAGGACGACGGGAGCCCACCAGGCGAAGGTGAAGAGGATGACGGCGGCCCCGATACCGGCGATCCGCATGGAGACGAGGATGCGGAGCGCCCAGGCCGTCTGGACGGACAGACCGGTGCGTTCGAAGTCGCGGACCGCGTCGAGCTCGCCGGCCACCTCGGGGCTCTCGAGTTCGGCGATGTTCCTCGGGGCGAGGTACGCCCGTGCCGCGCTGTGGGCCACGGCCTGCATGAGCCGGGTGTTCATCACCTCGCAGAGCAGCCGCGCCAACGCGAGGCCGACGCCGCTGGCGAAGAAGCCGGCCGTGACAAGGCCGAGGGCGAGGAGGGCGTGCCGTCCTGCATCGGAAGCGAGCCCGGCGTCGACCGCCGACGGAAGTGTGGCGACGAGCATGCCGGTCGCGAGGACGGACGCGTTGGGTAGCAGGCCGAGAGCGAGCGTGAGTGCCGCCATCCAGACCACGAGCTGTCGGTCCGCCCGCAAGAGCAGGGTGAGAAGTGCTGAGAGACCCGTGAGCCGGGACAGCAGTAACACCTCCATCGGTGGTTGTACGGCCCCGCACTGTAGTCATCGGGGCGCTGTGTGGAAAGGTCAGGAAGGCCCGGGTCACTTCCTCGCGGGACACGCGCGCGCAGTGGGAGGTCGTCGGCGAAATGGCCACGTCCTCGACGATCTCCGAGCCCACGGTGTAGATGTGGTGGTGATGCCATGGCCCTGGTGGCGATCCAGCCGATCCAGCCGTGAAGACACGTGCAAGCCGAGGGAAGAGGTGCGTTCGTGCCCGGACCGTTGTCGGACGTTCTTGTCGTCGACCTGTCCCGGGCCCTCGCCGGTCCGCACGCGGCCATGATGTTGGGCGACCTCGGCGCCCGCGTGATCAAGGTCGAGAACCCCGACGGAGGTGACGATTCCCGCGGCTGGGGTCCCCCCTTTGTCGGACCGGAGTCCGCGCCCGAGGCGACCTACTTCCTGTCCTGCAACCGGAACAAGGAGTCCGTCACCCTCGACCTCAAGTCCGACGACGGTCGTCACCAGTTGCGCCGCCTGCTACGTCAGGCCGACGTGCTCGTGGAGAACTTCCGGCCCGGCGTACTCACCCGGCTCGGCTTCTCCTCGGACGAGCTGACGAGGCTCAACCCGCGGCTCGTCGTCCTCTCGATCACCGGTTTCGGCCACGACGGACCGGAGGGGATGCGCGCCGGCTACGACCAGATCGCCCAGGGCGAGGGCGGCCTGATGTCCATCACCGGACCGAGCCCCGACGAGCCGATCCGGGTCGGCGTGCCGATCGCCGACCTACTGGCCGGGATGTACGGAGCATACGGCGTGGTCGCAGCCCTGCACGAACGGGCGCGCACCGGTCGCGGGCGGATCGTGCGTACGTCTCTGCTCGCCGCGATCGTCGGTGTGCACGCCTACCAGGGGACCCGCTATACCGTGGCGGGCGAGGTCGCCCACGCAGCGGGCAACCACCATCCGTCCATCTGTCCGTACGGGCTCTTCCACACCGCCGACGGAATCGTGCAGATCTCGGTCGGGAGCGAGGGGTTGTGGCGGCGGTTCGCGGCGGCGTTCGACCTCCCGGCTGAAACCGAGGGGTACGCGTCCAACGCGGACCGTGTAGGCAACCGAGACGCGGTGATCGCCGCCGTGGAGGACGCGTTCGCACGATGGCAGACCGCGGAGCTACTGCCGAAGCTGGCGGAGGTCGGCGTACCGGCGGGGGAGGTCAAGTCCCTCGACCAGGTGTACGCATGGGAGCAGACCCGCTCCCAGGGTCTGGTCGTCGATGTGGAGCACGCCTCGCTCGGGACGATCTCCATCCCCGGTCCGGCGATCCGCCTGGACGACAACACCTACGCGGGTGGGCAGGAAGCCAACCTGGCGCCGCCGACACTGGGCCAGCACACCGCGGCCGTGCTCGGATGGCTCGAGGAGCTGGACGCAGCCGTCGCCAAGGGCACCAGCGCCACCAACAACACCGACACGTCGTGACCGGGCAGCTGGGTCGGAGGGTCGTGACAGGGCAGCTGGGTGTTCACCGACGCCAGTCGGCGACGATCGCGGTCTCCTCGTCGTACAGCACCACCGGCGCCCCGTCGACCAGCAGATCGGCCCGGTCGCGGGTCTTCTCGGCCGTGAAGTGCACGTCCTCGGCAGCGGCCCACGCATCCCAGTACGGCCCGAACCCGCCGGCGTCCCGGGCAAGTCCGCGGGCATGCCGCGTCTCTGCCGGCGCCTCCAGCCAGATCTTCAGGACGGCCTCGTCGTCGACGACCCGGGCGGCCGAGCCGACGCCTTCCACGATCAGCGCATGACAGGTGGGGACGTCACGCCACTCGGCGTAGGCGCCGGCGGTCCAGTCGTAGCGCCGGTACCGTGCCACCTCGCCACGACGCAGCGGGTCGAGCAACCACTCCTCGAGCCGCGCCGCGACACCGGGGAGCCCGTCCCATCCTTCGTAGAGGTCGTCCATGTGGACCACCGGAACGTCGCCGAGCGCCATCGCCAGCCTGCCGGCCAGCGTCGTCTTGCCGGCGCAGGCCGGACCGTCGATGGAGACCAGCCGGACCGGGCCGAGCCGAGGTGGCGTGGCCAGGACATGGTGGGCCACCGCGTGGAGGGGCCACACCCGGCAGTTGGACGCGAGCGCTGACCGGCGCACCGCCCGATCAGGGTCGGCGTTCGTCCGCTCGCGGGGGTGGACCACGCCGGCAAGCGTAGGTCGACGAAGGGCGGTGTACGCGCCGGACCCGCTATCGTCTCGCCATGCCGCACCGTGGGCGGGTCCGCGTCGTCATGATGACGGCGCTGGCGGTGTTCGCCACCTTCGCCACTCTCGCCGGATGCGGTCCCGCCGACCAGCGCGCCAGGCAGGTCTCGCCGGAGTCACTGGCGAGCCGTCCCTCCTCGACACCTGACCAGCCCGTGTCCCGGGAGAGGCAGTCAGGCGGCGCCGGCACGAAGCTGTCCGGCACGATCCGGCTCGACGACGGTCGGCACTACGTACTGCCCCGGCAGGATCCTCCCCGACCGGGGACCCTCCGGCCGCTGGTGGTGGTCCTGCACTCCTTCGGTGGCACATGGACGCGGCTCGAGCGGGTGGCGCGGTTCCAGGAGCGGTCCCGCGACCAGGGCTTCGTTCTCGCGTACGGGGTCGGGCGGGAACGTTCCTGGAACGCCGGCCGCTGCTGTGGTTGGGCGGCGTCCCATCGCGTCGACGACGTCGGGTATCTCGTCGACGTGGTCGCCGACCTGCGCCACCGGCTCCCCGGCATCGACCACCGCAGGGTCTACGTAACCGGCTTCTCCAACGGCGCGATGATGACGCTCCGCGCCCTGTGCGAACGGCCGGACGTGTTCGCGGCGGGCACCGGCGTGGCGGGTGCCCTCGTCAGCCGGTGCCAGGGTGGCGCGCCGATCCACTACCTCGCAGTCCACGGCACGGCCGACGACGTGGTGCCCTACCGCGGCGGGACCGTCGGATGGCTCGGCCTGACGTTCCGACCCGTCCTGGAGCTTCCCGTACGCATCCGTCGGCAGGCACCGGGCTCCGTCGTGGAGTTGCGTGCCCACCGGTGCGGGCATGTCTGGCCGACGGCGCAGAAGTGCGGGGTCGATGCCGCGGGCGTGGGTCTGGCGTTCGTCCGGCGGTTCTCCGCCGACGGGCCGGCTTCCTACCACGCGACCGACCAGAAGGTGCGGACGAGCAGGCCCTCCGAGCTTTGGTAGGCTTACATCCGGCCGACTTGGCCAGGCGCGTTCGCGTATCCTGAACCAGGTCCCAAAGCGGAGGTCATCTCCCACCCGCAGCGATCGGGAACGATCGTCGGGTCCGGCCGGTCGCCAGCGCTCCTCGCGAGTGCCAGGCGGCCCGTGCGGCACTCCAGTCTCCGGGCTGGTGCCCACCGCACGCACCGGGTGATGGCTTCCGTGACGAGAACACGGGAGCTTTTTTCGTGTTCTCACCATTTGTGAGGTGTCCGGACCGGCGGTCACCAGCCATCGTCTACCACCCAGGAGGGTCCTCATCGCCACAGAGCTTCGCGTCAATGAGCGGATCCGGGTTCCCGAGGTCCGACTCGTCGGACCTGCAGGGGAGCAGGTCGGCATCGTACGTATCGAGGATGCGTTGCGTCTGGCG
>JBOHED010000693.1:0-6555 GCA_050700915.1 Actinopolymorphaceae bacterium
GCTCGAGCTTCGGCGCGGCACCGTGCCGTGGACCGGTCAGCCCGAGCACCTCGATCACTGGGCGGCGGTGATCAGGGATCTGCTGCACGGCGAAATGGCTCAGGTCCACGGGCGGTGGTACGCAGACAGATCATCGGGACCTGTACCGCCGTTGCCTTCTGGTGAGCAGACGTGTGTGCTCGTTCATTAGGCAGCCGTCACTTGCGAGACGGCGGTCCCCGTCTGATCGACCCGGTGCGGGTTGTGCGGGGTTGACGCTTCACGGCCTCCTGCGTCGCCTGCTTGCGCGGGCTCGGTCTCACGGGTGGCTCCACGTCCTGCCACCGACCCACTGTCGGTGGGACTCTGTTCACCCAACAGGTGGGTTTCGCCGAGTCGTGCGAGGTTGATCGCGGCGTTGCGGTCGCGGTCGATGATCAGGCCGCAGTGTTCGCACATGTAGGTGCGTTCGGCGAGGGTCAGGTTTGGCTTTCGCCCACCACACCCCGAACACGTCTTCGATGAGGGGTAGTACCGGTCGGCCTCCACGAGCGTGGAGCCGTACCAGCGGGTCTTGTAGGCCAGCATCCGCCGCACTTCCGCCAACGCAGCATCAGCAAGTGCCCGGTTCAGGCCGCGCTTGTAGGCCCCACCCACCGAGCGCATCCCTGCTGCGTTCAGCGTCTCCACCGTGATGATCTGGTGCTGCCCCGCGAGGACGGTGGTTGCTTTGTGCAGCACGTCCCGGCGGACATTCACAGCGCGGGTGTGGGTTTTCCCGACCCGGGCTTGGGTACGGCGCCACCGTTTCGACGGCTGCCGCTTGGTTCGGGTGTGCTGGTTGTAGGGGCCGGTCTGTCGGGCGGCCTTGCGCTGCAATACCCGAAGCCGGGTCTGCGCGGCGGTGAGCGGCCTCGGTGCCGGAACCCGGCCGACCTCGGTCCCGTCCGGTGTGGCGATCACCAGCAGGCTGTCGGCCTTCACGCCCACATCGACACCCACCACTGGGTGTACGGACCGGGGCGTGTGCCCGGGCCGGGTCTTCGACGTCACGAGGGTCTGGAACGAGACGTGCCAGCGACCAGCCGAGTCCTGCGACACGGTGACCGAGAGGATGCGTGCCGTACCGGCCTCGACACGTCGCGCCAACTTTCGGGTGGACTCGTGCGTCTTGATCATGCCCACCCTGGGGAGGGTGACGTGGTGGCGTGAGCGTTCGACACGGATGACGCCGGTGGTGAACCGCACTGAACGCCGGTGGCGAGCGGTCTTAAACCTCGGGAACCCAACAGCCTTGCCCGTACGCTTGCCCTTCCTCGATTTCGTCCAGGCATCCAGGCCACGGGCGAGGGCGTCCAGGCCGGTGTTGTACGCCTCCTTGGAGTTCTCCCCCCACCACGGCGCATACGTGTTCTTCCGCCGGTTCCAGGTCTTACGCAGCGCCGGAAGCGACCACCCGAGTGACGGCGTGAGATCATCCTCGGTGAGACCGTAGGAGCGTTCGGCAGCACGCTGATCCAGCGTCGCCTTCATCAGCGCAAGCATGTGGTTGTGCGCGAACCGTGCAGCACCAGCGTGCGAGGCCAGAGCCCTCACCTGACCAGGGGTGGGGTCGAGCGCGAACCGGTATGCCTGCGCCACCCAGCCATCCGGAACCTCGAACCTGGCCATCAGACAACCGGCGCTTCGTCTGTCTGCTCGGTCGCGGTGACCGCCCGCATCGCCCGGTTCCGTGCACCGCGGCGGCCGTACAGCCGGGCGCACATCGAGGTAAGCACCTCGATCATGTCGGCCACCAGATCATCGGTGGACTCGCCAGGATCGGCAACCACGACCTCGCGGCCGTGCGCAGCCGGCGCTGCCTCGAGATGCTCGACCCCGAACCGTGTGAGCGGTCGCGATGTTCCACGATCACCACCCTCGCAGACGCCTCCGACAAGACGCGCCGCAACGTCGGCCGCTTCCCGATCAGGGGTGGACCCGACCTCGCACACCACATCCCCGACCTGATGGCCATTGGCCGTGGCCCAGTCCGTGAGCCGCGCCACCTGCCGGTCCAGCCCAGCCCGCTGGTCATGCGACGACACCCCGTAGACGACCATCCGGCCAGTGGCACCGGTGTGAGCTACGTCCACCCAGATCGTGCTCGACCCGAACCGCCGAGCAGGCACCGGCAACCGGTCCTCCGGAACCACCGATACGCCGTCTGCGGATGAACACCGTTCGCACGAGCCCACTCATCCAACTCCACACCACCCACGGAAACACACACTCGATCACGTTCACTCACGAAACGCCGAACTGATCACGACCCCCGCACCAGGAAGGCCGTCGAACGCGGCCAGGCCGTGAGCAGGGAGCGGCTCCGCGAGTGCCGCGCGGCACGGGAGGCGTTCGTCGACCTGCTCGATCGGGCGACCGACCAGGCCGAGGTCGACTGCTGGATCTGCCCGGCCACCGGAAGCGTCGCGCCGATCGGATACGCCCACACCGGCGACGGCTGGTTGACGTCGTTCTGGTCGCTTGCGGGGTGGCCGGCAGTCACCGTTCCCGTCTTCGAAGACCGGCGCGGCGACGGTTCCGACGGTCTCCCGCTCGGCCTCCAGTGCGTCGCTCCAGCGGGACACGACGAGCAGCTTCTCGACTGGGCGGAGGACCTCGCGACGGCACTCGGTCGCGTCACTCGGGAGTAAATGAGAAGCGGCGCCTCAAGGGCGCCGTGAGAACAATTCCATCGCATATTCCGCACGAAAACAAGACTTGTTTCGTCGTCGTCGCAGGCGCACACTGGCGCGGGTTGCCATTCAGACAAGGCGATGAACGTCGTACGCCAGTTGAGAGCGCGGGCCTCTGCGCATTCCACCGACCACTCCACGGACCACTCCCAGCGGGACGCAAATTGTGTTTCTCGTTGTCGGTGGCGGCGGTTACGGTTGGGGCCCTCGCGTGGGTGGTTCACGTCGTTCCCGCCGTTCACAGCTGTTCAGGTGAAGGCGAAAGTGGGGGAGATCAAAGATGGGATGGATCCGGCGGCTTGCCGGCTACTGCTGGCGATCACGCAAGGCCGTCATCCTCGGCGTGGGCGGGTCGCTCGGCGTGTCCGGGATCGCCGTGCTGACGCCGCTCGTCGTACGCCAGGTCGTCGACGAGGTCATCCTCACCGAACGCCAGCCGCTCGCACCATGGCTGGTCCTGCTCGTGGTCGCCGGCGTGGGGCGTGGGGCGTTCGCATTCCTCCGCCGGTGGTACATCGGCCAGGTCCACTACGGTCTCGAACGCGACCTTCGGATGGATCTGTTCAGGTCACTGCAGTATCTCGACGGAGCCCAACAGGACCGGTTGCGCACCGGACAGGTGGTGAGCCGGTCGGCGTCCGACGTGACGTTGATCGAACGGCTCGCGTCCTTCGGCCCGCTGCTCCTGGCGAGCGCGGTGCAGTTCGTCGCCTCTCTGGTCATCATGGCCGTGCTGTCGCCGGTCCTGACGTGCGTGGCGCTGGTGCTCACCCCGATCGTCATCGTCGTCACCAGGCGGGCCAACACCTCCTTCTTCCCCGCGACTTGGGACCAGTCGCAGCGCCGTGGTGAGGTCGCCGGGGTCGTCGAAGCTGCCGTGTCGGGCGTACGCGTCGTCAAGGGGTTCGGTCAGGAGCATCGGGAGCAGCAGAAGCTCGAAGGCGCCGCGACGGGCGTGTTCGGCGCCGGTCTGCGGGTCAACCGGCTCGTCGCGCTCTACATGCCGTTCTTCCGCGGGATTCCGGCGCTGGGCCAGGTCGGCATCCTGGCCGTGGGTGGCTACCTGGCGCTACGGGGCGACATCTCGCTCGGGACCTTCATGGCGTTCGCGGCCTACCTGGGCTCGATGATCGGCCCGCTGATGATGATCACCGGTCAGATCACCCAGGCGCAGACCACCAAGGCCGCGGCGATCCGCGTCTTCGAGATCATCGACGCCCGGCCGACGATCATCGACGCCCCGGATGTCGCCGAAGCACCTGCCGGCACGGTCCCGATCGAGTTCGACGGTGTGACGTTCGGCTACGACCCGGACAACCCGGTGCTGCGGGAGGTGTCCCTGCGGGTCGACCCGGGCGAGACCCTCGCGCTGGTCGGCGGGGCGGGCTCGGGCAAGTCGACGATCGCCATGCTCCTGGCGAGGTTCTACGACCCGTGGAAGGGCTCCGTACGGCTCGGCGGTCAGGACATCCGCCAGCTGTCGATGAGCTCGCTGCGCGGGCGCATGGGCATGGTGTTCGAGGACAGCTTCCTGTTCTCCGACTCGATCCGCGCCAACATCGCGTTCGGTCGTCCGGACGCCACCGACGACGACGTGCGGGCGGCGGCCCGCGCGGCGGAGGCCGACCGGTTCGTCCGCGACCTGGACGACGGCTACGACACGGTGGTCGGGGAGCGCGGGCTCACCCTGTCGGGCGGGCAGCGGCAGCGGGTCGCCCTGGCCCGCGCGATCCTGGCCGACCCGCACGTCCTCGTCCTCGACGACGCCACCTCGGCGATCGACGCCGGGGTCGAGGCGGAGATCCACGCAACGCTGCGGCAGGTGATGCGGGGCCGGACGACGATCCTCATCGCCCACCGCCGCAGCACACTCCAACTGGCCGACCGGATCGCGGTCCTGCACCACGGCCGGGTCGTCGACGTCGGGACCCACGAGGAACTGATCGGACGCTGCGCCCGCTACCGCCTGCTGCTCACCGGCCACGACGACGAGACCGACGGTGACGGGGACCTGGATGCCCATCTCGCCGACGATCGGCTGCGGTCGGGCACCGACTCGACCACCGTGTCGGCCCATACGCCGGAGCTGTGGTCCAAACCGCCCGCCGAGGACCTGGTGGGATCCGGAGCGCTCGGCCAGGCGACCTTGCCTCCCGACCAGCAGGCGAAGGTCGCGGCCCTCCCCGTCCTCACGGACACCCCTGGCGTCGATGTCGACGAGGCCCGCCGCGCCGAGCCGACGTTCAACCTCCGGCACCTGTGGCGTCCCTTCCGTACGGGCATCCTGGTCAGCACGGCACTGGTCACCGTCGAGGCCGCGCTCGGTCTCGCCGTGCCGTGGCTAACCCGGGCGGGCATCGACCAGGGGGTCACCCGGCGCGCCGCCGACGTGCTGTTCGGCATGTCGGGACTCGCGTTGCTCACCGTCGCGGCCGGCTGGCTGGTCACCATCGCCAACGTGCGCACCGTCGGGTGGAACGGCGAGCGGGTCCTCTACTGGCTGCAGGTGAAGATGTTCGCGCACCTGCAGCGCCTCGGGCTCGACTTCTACGAACGCGAGCGGGGCGGTCAGGTGATGACCCGCCTCACGACCGACGTCGACGCGGTGCGGGCGTTCATCCAGGGCAGCCTCGGGCAGGTCGTCGTCGCCGCGTTGACCTTCGTCGGCGTGCTCGGCGTGATGCTCCAGATCAGTCCGCCGCTGACACTGGCGACGGTGACGCTCGTGCCCGCCTTCGGTGTCGCCGTCGCCGTCTACCGGAAGGTGTCGACCAAGGCCTACGACGAGGCGCGCGACCAGCTGAGCACGGTCAACGCCAACTTCCAGGAGAACATCGCGGGGATCCGCGTCGCGCAGGCGTACGGACGGGAGCGTCGGAATCTCGAGATCTTCGACGACCTGACCTCGGGGTTGCTGGCCAGGCGGCTTCACGCCCAGATCCACCTGGCGTGGTTCTTCTCCTTCACCGAACTCGCCTACGAGGTCGCGGCCGCGATCGTGCTCGGCGTCGGAGCCATGCTGGTGGCGGCGGGGGACCTGACGGTCGGCGGGATCGTCGCGTTCCTGCTGTACGTCACCATGCTGTTCTCGCCGATCCAGCAGTTCTCGCAGGTCGTCGACGGCTACCAACGAGCCAAGGTCGGGCTGCGCCGGATCCGGGACTTGCTGCGTACGCCGACGTCGACACCATTGCCCGCCGAACCTGTCGCTCCCGGCCGCGTCGCCGGCCAGATCGAGCTCGACCGCGTGCGCTTCCGCTACGCCGCCAGCGAGCCGACCGAGGGTGCGGCAGGCACCGGTTCCCTGACAGAGGCGTTGAAGGGCGTGGATCTCGCCGTACAGCCAGGTGAAACGGTCGCGATCGTGGGAGAGACCGGCGCGGGGAAGTCCACGATCGCCAAGCTGGTCGCCCGGTTCTACGACCCGACGGCCGGCTCTGTTCGAATCGATGGACGCGACCTGCGCGAACTCGACCTGCGTGCCTACCGGCAACGTCTCGGCGTCGTCCCGCAGGAGGCGTACCTCTTCAACGGTTCGGTCCGCGACGTGATCGCGTACGGCCGTCCAGACGCCGACAAGGCAGAGGTCGAACGCGCCGCCCGTGCTGTCGGGGCGCACGAGATGATCGCGACGCTCAAACACGGCTACCTGCATCCGGTCGGTGAACGCGGCCACAGCCTGTCTGCCGGCCAGCGGCAACTGCTCGCGCTCGCCCGGGCGGAACTGACCGATCCCGCGATCCTGTTGCTCGACGAAGCCACCGCCTCGCTCGACCTCGCGACCGAGGCGGCAGTGTCGGCGGCCACGCATCGGCTCGCGTCCCGGCGTACGACCCTCGTC
>JBOHED010000694.1:0-3415 GCA_050700915.1 Actinopolymorphaceae bacterium
CGGTGGAGAACCGGTGCGAGACCAGCACGGTGACCGCCCCGCCATGACCGGCGCGGCGGGCGGCATCGGCGTACCGCGCGAACAACGCGTGCTCGGTCGGTGCGTCGAGGCTCGCCGTCGGTTCGTCGAAGAACGCGACCAGCGGATCGTCACGCATCAACGCCCGTCCCAGTGCGAGCTTCTGCCACTGCCCGGTGGACAGGTCGACGCCGCCATCCCAGCGGGACCCCAGCTGAGTGGCCAGCCCGTCGGGTAGATCGGCCAGGACGTCCGCCGCCCCCGCGCGACAAACGGCGGACCTCGCGGCTGCCGCATCGTCGACCCGAGAGACGTCCCCAGTGCCGACCGAGTGCTGTGCGGTGAGTTCCAGTCGACAGAAGTCCTGGAACGCCGCGGACAGCCGGGCCCGCCACTGTTCGACGTCGATGTCCGCCAGGTCGACGCCGTCGACGAGAATGCGCCCCCTCGTGGGTTCGTACATCCTTGTCAGGAGTTTGACGAACGTCGTCTTGCCCGCGCCGTTGTCGCCGACCAGGGCCACCACACTCCCCGCGGGGATCGTCAAGGACAGGTTGCGCAGCACGACGTGGTCGGTGCCCGGATAGGTGAACGACACGTCGTCGAACACGATCCCGGTGGTCAGCCGCTCCGGCGGCGGTTGGTCTCCGGTGAGCCGGGCGGCCACCGCGGCGTAGTCGCGGAGCCACAGCAACCTGCCGGCCACGCGCAGGGTCGCGCCCAGCATCGCCACCTCGAAGATCGGGGAGACGATCATCTCGGCCACCTGGCGGCAGATGTAGACGGTCGCCACGACGTCGCCGGCCGTCGCCTGCCCGTTGACCGCACGCCACAACATGAATCCGATCGCACCGACATAGCTGACGACGAGGAACGATTGCCAGCCGATGTCGGCCACAGTGGCCCGGCGCGTCGACCACAGCTTCGGTCGCCACGCGGCTTTGGTGGCCTCCTGGAGGCGTTCGCGGATCTCCGCGTGCAGCCCGAAGACCCGCAGTTCCATCCCCGCGTCTCGGTCCCTGGTGATCTCCCGCAGGTGGCGCATCAGCCGGCTGGGACCCGCGGACCGCTCCTCGCCTTTCGCATACCAGCGTTGGCGTTGCGCGGCTACCGCCATCGCCGGCAGGGCGAAGAGTGCGAGCAGCAGCAGCACCGGATCGAGCCAGGCAAGTACGACGAGCACCCCGAGGGCGCTCACCACCTCGGTCACGGTCATCAGCAACTCGTTGAGCGAACCGGACAGTTGCTGCCGGCCGCTGCGTACCAACTCGAGCTTGTCCTGGTAGTCCGCCCGCTCGTGGTGCTCGATGCCAGGAATCGCGGCCGACATGGTGGCGACCTCGCGGTCGAACGCGAAACCGACGCGTTCGGTGAGGACGACTCTGATGTGGGTGCTCGCCCAGATCGCGACCTGGCTCAGGCAGATCATGCCGACGATCAGCGCGATGCCGGCGGCCGTCGCCGTGGCGTTCCTCGCCAGCATGCCGTCGGTGAGGTACTTCAGGCCGACCGTAACCACGAGGAACGACAGCAGGCCGAGCAGGTCCAGCAGGCTCGCGGCGACCGCGCGTACCGGGTCGGCATGTGCCGAGGTGCCGATCAGCAGCCGGATCGCCCGCCAGGTCTCACGCATGCTGGCTCGCCTCCGCGGTCTCCGCCGCTGAATTCGCCGCCGCTGAATTCGCTGTCTCCGCAGCGAAGCGCTCGGCCTGCAGGGTGTACATCGAGGCGTACCGGCCGCCGGCCGACATCAGGTCGGCGTGGGTGCCGTCCTCGACGATGCGGCCGTCGGCGACCACCACGATCCGGTCCGCCCGGCGGACGCTCGACAACCGGTGGGAGACCAGGATGGTGGTGACCGCAGGGTGTGGGGCGCGGCCTTCGTCGCTTCCGTACGCCGGCCCGCCCTGGAAGCCACGGAGGACGACGTCGAACAACTCCGCTTCCGCGCGTACGTCGAGATTTGCGGTCGGTTCGTCGAGGATCAGCAGCCCGGCACCGGCCCGGACCGCCAGCATCGCCCGCGCCAACGCGACCTTCTGCCACTGACCGCCGGACAGGTCGGCACCGTTGTCGTAGTCGCGGGCGAGCACGGTGTCCCAGCCCGCCGGCAGGTCGGCGAGAAGGTCGGTCCCACCGGCATCGTGGAGCGCCGCGTCGACCGCCTCGGTATCGAGGGCGTGGCCGAGGGCGCCGAACCCGACATTGTCGCGGAGCGGGAGTTCGTACCGGACGAAGTTCTGGAAGATCACCGCGATCCTCGCCCGGGCGCGGGCCAGGTCCGCGTCGCCGTCGAGCAGGACCTCGCCGGCATCCGGTGCGTACAACCCACACAGGAGTTTGACGAGCGTCGTCTTCCCGGCACCGTTGACGCCGACGATCGCGCACGACTGGCCGGCCGGAATGGTGAGGTTCAGACCATCGAGGGTGGTCGTCTCGTGTCCGGGGTAGGTGAAGTGGACGTCGCGCAAGGTCACCTTGACAGGCCCGCTGGCGCCTTTGTCAGCAGGGGTTCGTACGTACGAAGGAGGTGCTGTGTCGCGCAGCCGGTCCTCCAGGTCGAGAGTCTTACGCGCGCAGAGCAGCGTCTGACTCAGGATCCACTGGTCCCACTCGATCGGACCCTGCGACTCGGTGGCCAGTACGGCCTGGACGAAGACCACCAGGGCCGCGATCGACAGGTCACCCACCCATGCCGACCAGCCCAACGTGGCAAGGACGATCACATTCGCCGCGGTGATTCCCGCAGTCGCCAGCACCGTCATCCGCCGGTCGGTTCCGCGCCCGCTCCACATCCTCTGCATCGCGGCCTGCCACTCGGCGGTGTAGCGGGAGACGAGCCACCCGCCCAGGCCGAACACCCTGACCTCCTTGGCGGCTGGAGAGTCGACCGCGAGGTTGCGTACGTACAGCGCACGACGCAACCCGGTGGTGCGCTGCTCGTGATAGATACCCGAGCCCTCGTCCATCGACCTTGCGTACGCCAGGTGGGCCAGCTGCCAGGCGACCAGAAGCACGAGCGGTGCCCACCAACGGAATCCCAGCAGGACGACGAAGGCGACCGCGGCCTGCACCCTGGCGTTGATCACGCGTTGCGTACAGCGGACGGCCTCGGTGAGGACGCCGTCGCGGTCGTAGGTCTCGATCGCGGCGAGTTCGCCCACCGTCCGAGGGTCCTCCAGCGCGGCGATCCCCCCGGGGCGTGCGGTGGCGCGGGCCACGGTGTCGTGGACGGAGAGGATGAAGCGCGCCGTGAGTGTGCGCTGGACGAGGCCCTCCACCGCCTCGCCGACGCCGCTCGCGAGGAACGCCCCAGCGATGGCGACCAACGCCCACAGAACCGTTCGGCCATCAGGTGAGGAGAGGCCGTCGGCGACCGCGCCGGGAAGCGCACCGA